>JAJYJA010000069.1 GCA_021789795.1 Deltaproteobacteria bacterium
GCCCGCTTGGCCGGTCAGCGGTCGTTGCGGTTAGATCTGGCCCTGATCCACTATCCGGTCTGCGACCGGCGGCGGGAGGTCATAGGCTCGGCGGTCACCAATCTCGACCTCCACGACTTGGCCCGGGCCGGCAAGACTTACGGGGCGCGTAACTTTTTCGTCGTCACCCCCTTTGCCGAGCAGCGACGGCTGGTGGAGGAACTGGTCGCCCATTGGCGACAGGGATACGGCGTCCGTTGCCACCAGGACCGGGGCCAGGCCTTGGCCCTCATCACCGTCTGCCCGGCACTCACCGACGTGTTCGGCCATCTGGCCGGCCAAGGCGAGGGGCGGCCGCTGACCGTGGCCACCAGCGCCAGGCCTCGGGGACGTTCGCTCCCTTACGCCGACCTAAGGCGGAGATTGTGGGATGGCGAGCCCTGTCTGTTGCTTCTGGGCACCGGCTGGGGGCTGGCGCCGGAGGTCTTGTCGCAGGTGGATGAAATTCTGCCCCCGGTGGGTGGCGGGGGAGATTACAACCATCTGTCGGTGCGCTCGGCGGGGGCGATCATCCTCGACCGTCTGCTGGGCGACAGAGATTAGCCGGTTTCTGAATTAACGTTAAAGACCATCAATAATTCCAAGGTGATTGCCATGAATGTGATTGAAAAGATCGAACGAGAGAACATGCGCTTTGATATCCCCACCTTCCGGGTCGGGGACACGGTGGACGTCCATATCCGCATCGTGGAGGGCGCCAAGGAGAGGATTCAGATCTTCAAGGGGGTGGTGACCCGGATCAAGCGCGGCAACATGGACGCCAGCTTCACGGTGCGTAAGGTGTCGCACGGGGTGGGGGTGGAGAAGACCTTTGCCCTGCACTCGCCCAAGGTCGAGAAGATCGAGGTTGTGACCCTGGGCCGGGTGCGTCGTTCCAAGCTCTACTACCTGCGCGACCTGCGCGGCAAGGCGGCCCGGATTAAGGAGCGGGGCATTCAGGGCTAAGGCTAGGCCCTCGGCTGGGCCTTGACTCCTTAAAATTATTAGAAAAACGAGTTGATGCGGAGAGGCGCCGGGCAATTAATGGCCGGCCGCGCCTCTCTGCTTTTTTTTTCGCCATGACTCAAGGAGTTGCCGGCCAACCCGTTCCCCAACCCTTGCCCCTGTTGGGCGGCGAGGGGGACACCTTTGCCTGGGAGCGGGGTCTGTACGGTCAGGGGTACGCCTGGGTGGCGGGGCTTGACGAGGTGGGGCGGGGGCCGCTGGCGGGGCCGGTGGTGGCGGCCTGCGTGGTCTTACCCCGGGATTGCCCTTACCATCGCTACAAGGACTCCAAGAAACTCACGCCCGCGGCCCGCGAACGGCTGGCTAAGGAGATTCGCGAGCTTGCCTGCTGGGGGGTGGGGGTGGTTTCCGAGGTGGAGATCGATCGGATCAACATCCTGCAAGCCTCGCTCTTGGCCATGAGGGAGGCCCTGTCCGGGTTGGCGCTCAGGCCAGACTTCCTCTTGGTGGACGGCAAGTTCCCCGTCCCGGTGTCCACCCCTCAGCGTCCGTTGGTGCGCGGCGAATCCCAGAGCGCCTCCATCGCCGCCGCCTCCATAGTCGCCAAGGTTGCCCGCGACCTTCTGATGCGAGAATATCACCACCAGTACCCCCAATACGGGTTTGACCGTCATCAGGGATACCCGACCGCCGCCCATCGGCGGGCCTTGGCCGAGTTTGGCCCCTGCCCGATCCATCGTCGGTCGTTTGCCGGGGTGAAGGAGTTCTTCGTCGCTCCATGACCACGGCCAGGGGCGAGAAGGGGCGGTTGGGCGAGGAACTGGCGGCCCGGCATCTGACGGCTAGGGGTTACCTGATATTGGCTCGCAACTTCCGGGTCGCCTGCGGCGAGATCGACATCGTGGCCGAGGACCGGGGGACGCTGGTCTTCGTGGAGGTGAAAACCAGGTGCGGCTTGGAGTTCGGCGGCCCCGCCGAGGCGCTTACCAGCCGCAAGCGGCGGCAGATCTCCCGCGCCGCCTTGACTTACCTGAGCCAGCGGCAACTGCTCTCGGCGCCGGCCCGTTTCGACGTGGTGACGGTGTTGCTCGTCAAGGGGGCGGAGCCGCGGGTGGAGTTGATCGCCAACGCCTTTGATCTGGCCTTGCCGGCTTAAGGTCAAGCGGTACGGAGAGGGGGGCAGGTGACGGAAGAGACGCTAATCGGCATCAGCATGGGCTGCCCGGTGGGGATCGGCCCTGAGATTATCCTTAAATTTTTATCCGCCTTCAAGCCCGAGGGAGGGCCGAGGCCGATCGTGGTTGGTGATCTTGGGGTCATGGCCCGGATGGCGGAACTGCTGGGCCTGGCGGGTGAGGTTCGGGCCTGGCGGCCTGGCGATCCCTGTCCGGCGGGGCCGGTTTGGGTCTGGCAGCCCTACGGCGACGAGCTTTCCCTGCCTCCCCGGGAGCTCGCCTGGGGTCGGCCTACCAGGGCCACCGGACTGGCGATGGCCGCCTGTGTCGAGGCGGCGGCGCGTCTGACCCTGTCCGGCGGCTTGGCGGCGATGGTCACCTGTCCCATCACCAAGGCCGCCCTGCGGGCCGCGGGTTACGCCTATCCCGGCCACACCGAGATGCTGGCCGCGTGGTGCGGGAGCAATGACTACGCGATGATGATGGCCGGGGCCTCGCTTAAGGTCACCCTGGTCACCATCCATCAGGCCCTGGCCACCGTCCCCGGCTCCTTGAGCGAGGAGGCCATCGCCCGACTGATCGCCATCACCTGGCGGTCGTTGCGGGAGGATTTTGGTGTCGTCCGGCCCCGGCTGGCGGTGGCGGGGTTGAACCCCCACGCCGGTGAGGGCGGCCTGTTCGGCGACGAGGAGGAGCGGCTGCTCGCCCCGGCCATCTCCCAGGCCCGGTCGAAGGGTTGGCTGGTCGAGGGGCCGTTGGCGCCGGACACCGTGTTCGCCAAGGCGGCGGGCGGTCAGTTCGACGCCGTGGTCTGCATGTACCACGACCAGGGGCTGATCCCTTTCAAGTTGCTTCATTTCGAGGACGGGGTTAATGTTACCCTCGGTCTGCCCATCGTCCGCACCTCGGTCGATCACGGCACCGCCTACGACATCGCCGGCCAGGGGCGGGCCAATCCGGCCAGTCTGCGGGCCGCCTTCCTGTTGGCGGCGGAGATTGCCCTCCGCCGTCGGCGTCTGCACTCCAGGGGGGAAGGATGACGGATGGAACTAGGCCTGGCCGGCTCATTGCCCTTGAGGGGATCGACGGCACCGGCAAGTCCACCCAGGTGGCCTTGCTGGCCGAGGCCTTGCGGCGGGATGGCTTCCAGGTGATCGCCACCCGGGAGCCCACCGACGGCCCCCACGGCCAGAGGATCCGGGCCCTTTATCAGGCTCGGGATTCGGTGAGCCGCGAGCAGGAGTTGGCCCTCTTTCTGGAAGACCGCCGCCAGCATGTCGATGAGCTTATCCGGCCCGCCCTGGCCCGGGGCCAGGTGGTGCTGACCGACCGCTATTACCTATCCACCGCCGCCTACCAGGGCGGGAACGATTGGTCGTCCGAGGAGATCATCCGTCTAAACGAGGCCTTCGCGCCCCGGCCCGATCTGGTGATCCTTCTGGTCTTGTCTCCGGAGGAGGCGGTGGCCCGTATCCGGCGCTACCGGGGCGAGGCGCCCAACCACTTCGAGCAGGAGGCGGGCCTGCGGCAGGTGGCAGGGGTGTTTGCTCGGCTTGCCGGGGACTACATCCGCCGTCTGGACGCCGCTCAGCCGGTGGTGGCGGTTCATGAGCAGGCACTTGCCCTGGCCAGGGAGTTATTAGGAGCCGTGACTAAATAAACTTGGCCAATTTTTGATGGCGTCGCAAAAAGACCGATCTACTGCGGCGCGTGGCGGTTTGGCTCGTTCGGCATACCATCTGTATGGCCTCACTCGCCAAACACACCCCGCGCCTTGTATATCGGCCCTTTTGCTTAGCCATCGGCTACCTTTTTGCGAAATCATCAATTTTTCCACGACGCTTACGGCTCCTTATGCCGTCGCCGGGTTCCTTGTCCAGGTTGTTTCCCGCTCGACAGCTTATCTGCGCGTTGAGGCGCTTTTTACCATTTAGATGAACACAGCCAAAGCCATCTTCCCGCTGCTGGCGGCCGTCACCCTGCTCTCCTGCGCGCCGCCGCCCGCCTCCGTCGCCCCGGCCCCCAAGCCGTTGGCAAAGCCGCCGCCGGCGGTGGTGACCCCGGCGCATCGGGAGGGGGTGGATACCCAGTGCTCGTATTTCTACTTTCTCTGGGGCAAGAGCGCGGAGCTTAACGGGCGCTATGACGAGGCCCTGGATGCCTATGAGAAGGCGGTGGTCTGCGACGGCGAGGCCGAGTACCTGATTCGCAACCTGACGGTGCTGCTGGCCCGGATGGGCCGCAAGCAGCAGGCCATAGAGTGGGCCGACAAGCTGGCCCAGGCCCATCCGGGGGACGCGGACATCTCCCTGTTCCAGGCCGATCTCTACGCCGCCCTGGGGGAGAGGGACAAGGCCATCGGCATCTACCAGTCCGTCTTGGCCCAGCGGCCTAAGGACCCGGAGGCGCTGTCGCGGCTCGGCAAACAGTACCTCGACACCTTGGACTACGCCCAGGCCAGGGACTGCTTCGAGCGGCTGGTGGCGGTCAAGCCCGATTCGTTGGCCGGTCATTACTATCTGGCCCGCCTCTACCGGGAGTTGAAGGACAATCAGAAGGCCGTCGCCGCCTATCAAAAGGCCCTGGATATCGACTGGTCGGCGGCCTTGGCCATGGAGGCGGCGGATTTCTACGAGGGCCAGAAGCTGGACCAGCAGGCGATAGAGCTCTACAAGAGGGTGATGGACGCCGGCGATGGTCAGGAGGACGAGGCCGCCATTCGCCTGGCCCGCCTCTATCTGGCCCGCCAGCAGACGGATCAGGCCCTGGCCCTGCTGCGTGACCTGCGGGCCAAGGCCCCGGATGATCCGCAACTGGGCCTGGCCGTTGGCCGGATACTGATCGAGCAGCGTAACTACCCGGAGGCGATCCGGGTCTTTTCCGAGCTGTTGGCCCATGACAAAAACGACATGGCGGTGCGGGCCATGCTGGCCATGACCTATTACGATTCCGGCGATCGGGCCCAGGCCAAGGCGGTGCTCAAGGCGGTGAAGCTTGGCCAGCCGGGTTTTGACGAGGCCCTGGCCCTGTTGGTCAAGCTCTACGCCGAGGACAAGGATTATCCCGCGGCCGTCGCCCTGATCGACAAGGCGATCCGGGGAAGCCAAGGCCATGATCAGGGCTATCGTTTTTTGCTGGCCTCCATGGATGAGGAGCAAGGCCGCCTGGGCGAGGCCGAACAGGTCTTACGGGAGGCCATTTCGCTCTACCCCAAGGCGGTGGAGGGCCACTTCAACTACGGGATGTTCCTGGAGCGGCATGGCCGGCTGGACGAGGCCATGACCCAGATGGAGAAGGTCCTGGCCCTCAACCCCGACGACCCCCTGGCCTTGAACTACATCGGCTACTCCTGGGCCGATCAGAACCTCAGGCTGCCCGAGGCCTTGGCCTACATCCAGAAGGCGATCGCCCAACGGCCGGACGACGGGTTCGTCCTGGACAGCCTGGGCTGGGTGTACTTCAAGATGGGCAAGCTGAGCAAGGCGGCGGAGGCCCTGGAAAAGGCCATAACCCTGGAGCCTGACGACCCCACCATCCACGAGCATCTGGGGGATGTCTATCGGGCCGCCCATAAGACAGATCTGGCCGCTGACAACTATCGCCGCTCCCTGGAGTTTAGCCGCAAGGCGGCGGACAAGGCCAGGGTGAAGGCCAAACTGGACGCCTTAGGCAAATGAATCTCGCGCCCTTGAGCCACAACCGGCCAGCCCGGTTAGCCGTCTCGGGCGGCGGCCGGGCGCGGCTGGAGGCCTGGTTTGCTCTGTTTTGCCTCTGGCTGGCCGCCGGTTGCGCCACCCTGCCCCGGACCGTGCCGGTGCCGGAGAGCGAGGCGTCGTCGATCCGCGGTCAGTTCAAGGAGCGCTTGCGGGATCAGGGCGCCTGCCCGGCGGCCCTGGACGCCGATGTCTCGGTGTCGGTGCGCAATCTGCTCTGGGATGGCGCCGTCTCCGGCTACCTGCGGGCCATGGCCCCGGATTACCTGCGCTTTGAGGCGGTCAATCCCCTGGGTCTGACCGAGGCCTTGGCCGCCGCCGACGGGGAGCGGTTTTCCTACATCGCGGTGCGGGAGCAGGCCGCCTACCAGGGGCCGCTGTCCTCCGACTTCCTAAGCCGCTACCTGCCGGATGGCCTGGCCACCTCCTTAAGCTACTACTGGCTCTTGGGCGGGGTCACTCCGGGGGCGATGAACATCGAGTCGGTGGGCCGCGACCAAGAGGGCCGGGGCTACTGGCTCGACCTTAGTTACCCCGCTCTCGGCCGGCGCACCGAGGTGCTCTTCGTCCCTGGCCAGCCCCACCTGCTCATCCGCAGCCTGGTGTTGAACAGCCACGACGCCGTGTCCCTGGAACTGTCCTACGTCTACCCGCCGCTCGCTACCCCGGCGGCTTGCCAGTTGCCGGCCAAGATCACTATCCATCGGCCTGGCAACGGCAGCCTCGTCATCGATTTTACCAAGCGCTACCCCACTCCCCCCCTGGATGTCTCCCAGTTTCGTCTCACTCCGCCCGCCGGCTATAAGAGGATCGAAGTTAAGTGAGCCGCGACGCCCTCCTGCCCTTGGTCGCCCGGCCAAGCCGCTATCTAGGCAACGAACATAACATCATCAGCAAGGACTGGCGGGGCAAGCGGTTGCGGGTGGCGCTCGCCTTTCCCGATCTTTACGAGATCGGCATGAGCCATCAGGGCTTGCAGATCCTCTACCACCTAATCAACCGGCAGCCCGACTTCCTGGCCGAACGGGTCTATGCCCCAGACCGGGACATGGAGGAGCTGCTCCGGGCCCGGCGCGAGCCCCTGTTCGCCCTGGAGTCGGGCCGGCCCCTGGGCGATTTCGATCTGCTGGGCATCACCCTGCCCTACGAGCTTTGCTACGGCAATATCCTGACCATTCTCGACCTGGCGGGGATACCCTTTTCGAGCCAACAGCGGCGGGAGACGCATCCCCTGGTCATCGGCGGCGGGCCTTGCGCCTTCCATCCCGAGCCGGTGGCCGATTTCTTCGACGCCATCCTGCTCGGCGACGGCGAGGAGGCGGTATTGCAAATCGTGGAGCTGATGGCGGCGGCCAGGGAGGAGGGCTGTTCCCGGGTGCAGACCCTGGAGCGGCTCTGCCAGGTGCCGGGCCTCTACGTGCCGGCCTTCTTCGCCCCCCGCTACCTAGCCGACGGCCGGATTGCCGAGATTGTCCCCCTGCGGGCCGGCTACAGCTCGGTGCGCCGGGCGGTGCTGCCGGATTTGAACCGGACGCCGGTCAACCCCGCCCCCCTGGTGCCGGTCACCCGCATCGTCCACGACCGGCTAGGGCTGGAGTTGGCCCGGGGCTGCACTAGGGGCTGCCGTTTCTGTCAGGCCGGGATCATCTACCGGCCGGTGCGGGAGCGGCATCCCGAACGGGTGCTGGAGCTGGCCCGGGCGGGGATCGCGGCCAGCGGTTTTGAGGAACTGGCCCTGCTCTCCCTAAGCACCGGGGATTACTCCTGCCTGGCCCCGCTCCTGGCCCGACTGATGGACGAATTCGCCGGGCAGCGGGTCTCCCTGTCCATGCCCTCGATGCGGGTCGGCACCCTGACCGCGGAGATCATGGCCCAGATCAAGCGGGTGCGGAAGACCGGCTTTACCATCGCCCCGGAGGCGGGCAGCGACCGGCTGCGGGCGGTGATTAACAAGGGGATCAGCGAGGAGGACCTGTTGTCCACGGTGCGGAGCGCCTTCGCCCTGGGCTGGAAGCTGATTAAGCTCTACTTCATGTACGGTCTGCCCTTTGAAACCGAGGAGGATCTGGTCGCCATCCCGGCCCTGGTGGACAAGGCCCTGCGCCTGGCTGGCCGGGGCGGGGGCCGCACCATCAACGTCAGCGCCGGGCTCTTCGTGCCCAAGCCGCATACCCCCTTTCAGTGGCAGGCCCAGCTCGACCCCGGCGACGCCAAGGCGCGGGTCGAATACCTGCAAGCCCATCTGCCCCGGAACACCAAGTTGAAGTGGAACGACCCCTACCTGAGCTTTCTGGAGGGGGTGCTCTCCCGGGGTGATCGCCGCCTGGCGGTGGTGATCGAACGGGCCTGGAGGCTGGGCGCCCGGCTCGACGCCTGGTCGGAGCACTTCTCCCTGCCCATCTGGCGGCAGGCGGCGGCGGACTGCGGGCTTGATCTTGGCTGGTACCTTAGGCGCCGGGAGATGGATGAGGTTTTGCCCTGGCAGCATCTGGACTGCGGGGTTAGGGAGGACTTCCTGCGCCGCGAGCTGGAACGGGCCGCCAATCAGGCCTATACCCCGGACTGCCGGGCGCACGGCTGCCAGGACTGCGGCCTGTGCGACTTCCAGACCGTGCGGCCGGTGACGCACCGGACGGAGGACCTGCCGCCCTCCGTGGCTCCGGCCCCTTTGCAGACCGAGCTGCCCGAGTCGGGCCCGGCCTGTCACTATTGGGTTCACTACCGGCGGCTGGGAGACGCCCGTTATCTCGGGCACCTGGAGCTGTTGCAGGCGATGTTTAGGGCCTTCAAGCGCGCCGGGCTGCCGTTGGTCTTCTCCCAGGGCTTCAATCCCTCGCCTCGGGTGTCGTTCAGCCCCGCCCTGTCGGTGGGGGTGGAGAGCCTGGCCGAATACTGCCTGCTTGAGACCGGCGCTCCCCTGGCCGATCTTGCCGGCTGGCCGGCCAGGCTCAGTCGGCAGTTGCCCTCCGGCCTGGAGGTGACCGAGGTGTGCCTGGGGTCGGGAACGCCGCCCAGCAAGGTGGCGGTTGATTACCGGCTTGCCCTGCCCCGGACCATCGAGGCGCGGCGGGTGGAGGCGTTTATGTCCGGGGAGGAGTTGGTGTTGCGGGTGGAGCGCAAGGGACGGGGCCGCGAGCTGAACGTCCGGCCTCTGGTGCTGGCCATGGGGCTTGCCGCCGAGGATGCCCTGGAGTTGACCTTGCTCTCCGAGGCGGCCAAGGTGGGGGTCAAGCCGCTGGAGTTGGTGGCGGCGCTTTTCGGCCTGGGGCGGGAGGAACTTTTGCAGGTCAGGATCGTCAAGCTCGCCTGGCGGCCACTGGCCTAGGCCGGTGGGGGAAGGCGAGCCTACGGCTTGCCGGTGGACTTTTTATGCAGGAGATAGTCGAGCAGTTGCTGTACCGTCGGGTTGGGCTCGCCCTTGACGAAGGCGTAGATGGTGCACTCGATGTTGGGCACCGCCGGGGCCTGGACGCTTTGATCCTTGAAGCCCACCGCGTCGATGCCGATGGCGCCGGGGATGTTGTGCACCTTGAAGCGGATATCCGTGTAGCTGTAGGCGTCCTCCCGGTTGTGTAGTACCGGCTGGCCGTCCATGATCGCCTGGGTGAAGAGGAAGTTGATGCCGGGGGTGTTCTTGCCCCAGACCACCACCAGCTCCTGATCCTCGCCCCCCACCTCCTTCCAGTTGGTGATCCTCCCGGAGAAGATGCCTTGCAGTTGCGTCCGGGAGAGGGCCTTGACCGGATTGGCCGGGTCGGTGAAGACCACGATGGAGCTTTTGGCCAGGACGAATTGCTTGATCTGGCCAAAGTCGATGTCCTTGCCCTCCCGTTTGGCCTCTTCGCGCAGATTATCCAGGGGCAGAAGCCCGGTGGCGATATCGAGCCCGCCGGCGTCTAGGCTGACCAGGCCCCGGAAGGGATTTGATGGCAAAAATATAATCAAAATACCAGTGCTGTTCCGAAAATTGCTGGCGATGGGCATGAAGGAGGTGGTGATGGAGGCGCCGCCGCCCCCCACCCGGATGGCCCGTTCGTCTTCCGCCTGGGCGCGCCCGGCGGCCAGCGCCAGCAGGAGCGTCAGCGAGAGCAGTAACGCCAGGGGCCAGGCGCGTGGCCGCCAGCCGTCTCCGTCTGCCGGGCGGGGACAGCGGGGGTAGTTCTTCTTGTCCTTGCGGCCTGGGCGATGATGTTGGTTTGCGGTCATTGCTTACCTTGTCGTCTGGTGGTTTAGTTTAGGAGCGGGGCGGAAACGATGGCGTCGCCAACGGTCTGATCCGTCGATCTTTATGCCGTTGCTGCGGGGCTTGTTGTGGTTTAAGGTTGATGGCGTCGCAAAAAGACCGATCTACTGCGGCGCGTGGCGGTTTGGCTCGTTCGGCATAACATCTGTATGGCCTCACTCGCCAAACACACCCCGCGCCTTGTATATCGGCCCTTTTGCTTAGCCATCGGCTACCTTTTTGCGAGATCATCAAGGTTGTTTCTGCCCGGCGGCTTCAAGTGTTCTTCTCCACCCGCTCGATCTCGTCCAGCATCGCCTTGGCCCGGGCCACGGTGTTCTGGTCAGAGGTCGAATCCATGATGGCCTCCTTCAGGTTGTACTTGGCCTGCCTCGCGTTTCCCTCCAGCCAGAAATAACGGGCCAGATGGTAGCTGCCCAGCCCCCGGTGCCCGGCTTGGGTCTCCAGGTTGCCGATGCTTTTTTGCAGCATGGCGTGGTCTGGCAGGTTGGGCTCCAGTTCCCGGAACAGTTGCAGGGCCTTGGGGCGTTCTCCGTTCTCCTCCCAGGCCTGGGCCAGGTGGTAGGCGGTGTAGGCGTCGCCCGGCAGGGCGGCGTGCACAGCCTTTAGGATGTCCAGGGCCTCGGGCCGGCGGCCGGCCTGGAGGTAGAGTACCGCCAGGTCGGTCTTCAAGATGGGCCGGTGGGGATGGGCCGCGATCAACTCCTTGAGCAGGGATTCGGCCTGGGCGTAATCGGCGCCGTTTTCGGCCAGCAGGGCCAGGCCGTAGCGGGCCATATCCCTCTTGAGCCCGGTGGCCTCGCGGGCTTGGCGGGAGAAGATCGCCCGCAGGGTGCCCGGCTCGTGGGTCAGGACCATGACCCGGTATTTCACCCGCAGGAAGGGGAAGTCATCCTCCTTGACGTATTTTGTGCCCGGCGGGGTGTTGGCGATCAGGTCTTCGACGTAGCCCAGCCGGCGCTCGGGCTCGGGGTGGGTTAGCAGGTAGGGGGGGATGTTGGCCGAGCGATAGACGCTGATCCGGTACATCTTGCGCAGCATGTTGGCCATGTTCTGGGGGTTGACGTGCAGGGCCCGCATCCACTTGTAGGACAGGCGGTCGGCCTCCTCCTCGTCCTCGCGGCTGAACTTCAGGCCCATGGAGGCGTTGGCGGCCATGGAGCCGGTGATCACCGCCTCGGACAAGGCCCCGCCGCCCATGGCGATGCCGGCGATCATCAGGGCGGCGGCGCCCAGGTTGGTCTTGGCGCTTTTCTTTATCTGGTCGGCGATGTGACGGCTGGTGACGTGGCCCACCTCGTGGGCCATGACGCTGATCAGCTCCCCCTCGGTGTCCATGGTTTCGATCAGCCCGGAGTGGATGAAGATCAGCCCGGAGGGGGCGGCGAAGGCGTTGAACTCCTTGTCGTTGATGACGAAGAAGTGATAGGTGAAGAACTGGGGGCCGGTGACCGAGAGGATGCGCTGTCCCAGGTCGTTGACGTACTGGCTCACGTCCGGGTCGTCGATCAGGCGAAATTCCTTGCGCACCATGCTCAGGAGCTTCTCCCCCACCTCCCTTTCCTCGCCCACCGAAAAGTCGGCCCGGGCCGGACGCGGCGAGACCGGCACCGTGGCCAGGCTGGCCAGGAGGAAGAAGATGAGGTAGAGGGCGAGATGGCGCTTGATCCGGGGCATGTCCTTCTTGTGGTTTCCTTGGTCGATGGCGGTTGGCTGTGGCGGCTGTGGCGAAGACGAGGGCCCCAGTCCCCTTGGCAATATAACGCGGTGGCCGGCAATGGCAATTTCAAAAGCGATGGCCGCAATTATTGAATCGGGTCAAGGGGCGGCGAGGAGTTGTCGGTGGCACCGCCCCTTGACCTTCGCCTGGCGCCCGGCGGGGGATACAGCCCGGAGCTGTCACGGATTTTTCCGTAATTGCGAACA
>JAJYJA010000070.1 GCA_021789795.1 Deltaproteobacteria bacterium
CCCACACGACAACAGGCTGTCAAACGAGATAAAACCACACTTTGGACAGCGCATTTCCCCTCCTCTCACGCCTTACGGCGCCGACGACCCGACGCGGCTGGCGATCCCCCGCCGCCGTATCCGTTGCCGCCGCCACCCTAGCTATTGATGGCGTCGCAAAAAGACCGATCTACTGCGGCGCGTGGCGGTTTAGCTCGTTCGGCATGCCATCTGTATGGCCTCACTCGCCAAACACACCCCGCGCCTTGTATATCGGCCCTTTTGCTTAGCCATCGGTTATCTTTTTGCGAGATCATCAGCTATTAAGGCATCATAGAACAGGCGGCGGGAGCCAGTCAAGCAATTATCCCCCGCCCGCCGTCCGACTCCGCGCCGGGCAAAAAAACATCTCCCCCACCAGCGGCCTTGCAAAATAGCCCCGATCAGGCTAAAAAGCCTGAAATCGGTGGCCGTCCCGCGCCACCTGTCCTCCCTTCACATCCCGCCCCGGGCCACCAAGCCCAGGGCGGGCCGGAGAACCACGATGAGATCCCTCACCAAGACCCTGCCCTGTCTGCTAGTCATCCTCGCCCTCACCGCCGGCTGCTCGTCCCACCGGTACGTGCGCCACCTGGCCTCGGACGTCTGCCTGGTCACCCCCCAGAAGACCAGCAAAAAGGAGATACTGTCTTATTTCGGCCCCCCGGACGAGAAGCAGACCTTGAGCGACGGGGGCGAGGAGTGGAGCTACTTCCAACAGAACAAGAGCCTGCTGCGCAAGACCCCTTATGTCGGCAAGAGGCTGGGCACCGAGGACTACGACGTTATGGTGCTAACCTTCCACGGAGACACGGTGGCCACTTGCCAGTACCGGATGTTCAACGAGAAGGAGTTCAAGGCCTCGCACCTCGCACCAGCCCCCCAGCCCGATGCCCAATAGGTACGCCACCGCCCGGAGCCGGATGATCCGGGAACAACTCCTCCCCCGCGGCATCGGCGACCAGGGCACCCTGGCGGCGATGGAGGAGGTGCCGCGCCACCTCTTCGTGGAAGACGCCCTCCAAGGCCAGGCCTATGGCGATTTCAGCCTGCCCATCGGCCTGGGTCAGACCATCTCCCAGCCCTACATCGTGGCCCTGATGACCCAAGGCTTGGGGCTAAAGCCCGCGGATCGGGTGCTGGAAATCGGTACCGGCTGCGGCTATCAGGCGGCGGTTCTTTCCCGCCTGTGCGCCAAGGTCTATACCGTCGAACGGCTAAAGCCGCTGATGATGAAGGCCCGGCAACTCTTCGACCGTCTGCACTACCTAAACCTGGTCTGCAAGCTCGACGACGGCACCCTGGGCTGGCCGGCCAACGCCCCCTACGATGCCATCATGGTGACCGCCGCCGGACCTGCGGTGCCCGAGGCCCTCCTCTCTCAGCTCGCCGAAGGCGGCCGTCTGGCGATGCCGATCGGCGGCCGCCAGGAGCAAGAACTGGTGCTGATCCGCAAGGAAAACGGCCAATACCTAAAATCCACCCTCGAACAGGTACGCTTCGTGCCCCTGATCGGCGCCCAGGGCTGGTCGGAGTAGGCCCGCCCTCACTCCCTCGTCCCCAGGCTGAACCGCCGCATCCGGATACTGAACAGGATGCCGATCCCGGCCAGGTTGGTCAACAGCGACGAGCCCCCGTAGCTGAACAAGGGCAGGGGCATCCCCACCACCGGCAACAACCCCAGTACCATCGCCAGGTTGACAAAGGCCTGCCAGAAGAGCAGCGAGGTGATGCCAAAGGCCAGGAGCACCCCAAACTTGTCCCTGGCCGCGCGGGCCACCTTCAGCCCCAGGTAGATCAGGAAAAAGTACCCCGACAAAAACACCGTCGTCCCCACGAACCCCCACTCCTCGGCCAGCACCGAGAAGGCGAAATCGGTATGGCGCTCGGGCAGGAAGTCCAGGTGCACCTGGGTGCCGGCCAGATAACCCTTGCCAAACACCCTGCCCGAGCCCACCGCGATCTTCGACTGCATGATGTGGTAGCCCGCCCCCAGGGGGTCGTTCTCCGGGGCGAACAGGGTCTCCACCCGCTGCCGCTGGTAGGGCTTGAGCCCGTATTTCCAAACCAGGGGCGTCAGAAACACGGCCAGGGTCAGGATGACGATCACCGCGCTCAGCCGCAGCTTGACGAACATAGTCATGGAGGCGAAGACAAAGCACAGCATCAGGGCGGTGCCCAAGTCCGGCTGCTTGCAGATCAGGACAAACGGCAACCCCAGGAGCAGGCCGGGCACCAGCAAGTCACCCAGGCCGAAACCCTTGCCGGTGTCCTTGCGGTAGTAATAACTGGCCAGGGTAATCACCATCGACAGCTTGGACAGCTCCGAGGGCTGGAGCTTGATGAACCCCAGATTGATCCAGCGCTGAGCCCCGGAGGTGGTCCGGCCAAAGATGATGGCCACGATCAAGAGGACGATGATCGTGCCATAGATCGGATAGTTGACCCGCAGCAAAAAACGGTAGTCCACACTGATCAACCCCAGCATCAGACAGAACCCGGCCAGGTAATAGTAAATCTGCTTGATATAAGGCGCCATCCCCGGATAGCCGATGTAAGAGGCGCTGTAGAGGTTCATCAGCGACATGCCGATCACCACCAGCAGGGTGACGAGCAACAGCCAGTCAAAGTGCAGCAATAGCCGCCGGTCAAAGCGCTGCATTCTTGTCGTCCTTCCTCGGATTGACCAGGGTGAAGTACTCCTCCAGCATCTTTTTCGCCACCGGCCCGGCCCCGGTGGCCCCGTGCAGGCCATGCTCCACCAGGACGGTGATGGCGATCTCCGGCTTGTCCGCCGGCGCAAAACAGGTCAGCCAGGCGTGGTCGCGGTAATTGTAGGGGATGTCCTTCTCCTTTAAGTGCTTGTACTGGGCGATCTTGACCACCTGGGCGGTGCCGGTCTTGGCCCCGACCACGATCGACCCCATCTTGACCACCCCGGCGGTGCCGTGCGGGGTGTTCACCGCCGCCACCATTCCGGCCCGGATCAGGGCCAGGGACTTGGCCGTGCCCAGGGCCTGGCCATCGACAATCGGCTTAAACGACTGCACCACCTTGCCGTCCTCGTCCATGACCGCCTCGACCACCTGGGGCCGGTAGCGGGTGCCGCCGTTGGCGATGGTGCTGGTCATCGCGCAGATCTGAAGCGGGGTAGCCAGGTCGTAGCCCTGACCGATGGCCACCGAGAGGGTCTCGCCCTCGTGCCAGGGCTGGCCGTAACGCCGCCGCTTCCATTCGGTGCTGGGGATCACCCCCGCCTTCTCGTTTTCCAGGTTGATGCCGGTGGGCTCGCCCAGGCCCAGGCTCTTGGCGTACTGGGCGATCTTGTCCACCCCCAGCCTCATGCCGACGTTGTAGAAATAAACGTCGCACGACTCGGCCAGGGCCCGCT
This sequence comes from Deltaproteobacteria bacterium, assembly GCA_021789795.1. Classification (GTDB taxonomy): domain Bacteria; phylum Desulfobacterota; class Desulfobulbia; order Desulfobulbales; family VMSU01; genus VMSU01. The sequence continues at coordinate 3,410 of JAJYJA010000070.1, forward strand.
CCAGGCTGATGGCGCCGTGGCCGCCCTTCTTCCAGCAGTGGTAGTCGCGATCCTTGAACCGCAGCGCCCCGTTGCAGAAGAAGGTGGTGTCGTCGGTGATCACCCCCTCGCTCAAGCCGGCCAAGGCCACCACCAGCTTGAAGGTGGAGCCGGGCGGATACTGGCCCTGGATGGTCTTGTCGATCAAGGGCTTAAACTCGTCGGTCTGCATGGCGTTCCAGTTCTTGCTCGAGATCCCGCCCACGAACTTCTCCAGCTCCAGGGGCGGCGAGCTAGCCAGGGCCAGGATCTTGCCGGTGTTGACATCCATCGCCACCGCCGCCCCGGCCTTGCCGTCCAGGGCGTCCTCCGCCGTGTCCTGAAGGTTGCGGTCGATGGTGAGCCGCAGGTCCGATCCGGACAGGGGTTGGATGGTGGAAACCTCCCGCTGTTCAAAACCCTGGGCATCCACCTCGACGTAACGCCGCCCCGGCTCGCCGCGCAACTGCTTCTCGTAGAGCCGCTCCAGGCCCATCTTGCCCAACTGGTCGCTGGGCTGATAGGTGCCCGGCGGCATGGCGCTCAGCTCCTTCTCGTTGATCCGGCCCAGATAGCCGATCATATGGGAGGCCAGGTCCCCGTACAGGTATTCCCGCGAGGGCACTACCTCGATGTGGATGCCGGGCAGCTCGTAGAGGTGATTCTCGATAGCCACCAGGGTCTTCCAGTCGATATCCTCCTTGAGCAGGATCGGCAGGTAACGGGGATAATCCTCGCCCTCGCGGATCTTGTCCAGCAGCTCGTTGATGTCCACCCCCAGAAGATTGGCCAGGCGGGTCAACAACTCCGAGGTGTTGGGCACATCCTCCCGGGCCAGGGTGACGTTGAAACAGGGCCGGTTGGCGACCAGGGGCCGCCCCAGTCGGTCGGAGATCATCCCCCGGGGGGCGTTGAGCCAGTGCAGCCGCAGGCGGTTGTTGTCGGCGAGCTTGGCGTACTCGTCCCCCTTCACCACCTGCAAGAACCACAGCCGGACCACGATGAGGGCAACAAAGGCGAGCATGATCCCGGAGGCGAGGCGCAGGCGCTTCTTTAAAACCAGAAGTTCCGCCTCCTGGGCCTGATCGCTTCTGGAGATGACGTGACGTGAAAACCTCTGCCGCACCGTCCTCAAGCCCTTGCCTTGTAGTAGTTGCCCCGCTTGCGACTAAACAGGGAGTAAGTCCGGTGCCGCCGGTCGCACCAGGCAATCAAGGCTAAAAACAGCCGGGAAAACGGCACCACCAGGATGGTGAGAATCAACACCCGCTGCAAGATCGCCCCCCAGGCCCAGGGCACGGCGTTCTCGTCGGCCAGCATGAAACTGGCAAGGTAGACAAAGGCGTTGGCGAAGAGGTAAGAGAGGACAACCAGGGGGGGCTGGTGGTTTAGGGCCGTGAGATCAAAATGCCCCGCCAGACCCTTGACGATGAAGAACACCAGCAGATAGGCGACGGTGTAGATGCCCAGGAAATAACCGGAGACCACCTCGCTGCCGATCCCGAAGAGCACGACCAGCAGCGCCCCCGGCCAGGCCTTTAAGTGGATGGCCAAGAAGACGATCAGCAAAAAAAGCAGGTCCGGCGCCCCCATCCAGGACGGCAGGGCCGGGAGCACCGTGGTTTGCAGGGCCAGGAACAAGACGCCCAGGAGCAGAAAGATAAAAAATCGCACGCCGCCACCCCATCATTCGGCCAAGGAGTTGGCCTTCAGAATGATGGTCACATACTCAAGCTCCCGGAAGTCCACCGCCGGTTGCACGGTGATGGTATGGAACATCCCCCGCTTGTCCTTGCCTACCTCGGAGACCCGGCCAACCAGGAGCCCCTTGGGGAACACCCCCCCCATGCCGGAGGTGACCACCAGATCGTCCTTGGCCACCTCCTTCTCCCGCAAGACGTAGTCCATGCGGTAGCCCTGGCCGTTGCCCTTGACAATGCCCAGCGCCCGGCTGGTCTGGAGGATGGCGTCCACCGCCGAGTTGGGGTCAGTGGCCAGGAGCACCTTGGCGAAACGCGGCGAGACGTTGATCACCTGACCGACCACCCCCTCCACGGTCACCACCGGCATCCCCTTCTCCACCCCGGAGCTGATTCCCTTGTCGATGGTGATGGTCTTGAACCACAGGGCCGGATCACGGCCAATGACGTGGGCGGTGAGAACCGGCTGCTCCAGGCTGTGGGCCAGGTCGAGAAGCTGATTCAGCCGGACGTTGGTCGCCACCGCCTCCCGGTATTCGGCGTTGATGGCGATGTAGCGCTTGATCTCCTTACGCAGACGGTCGTTCTCCTCGCTGACCCCCACCAGATCAAGATAGTGCCGCCAAAGGCCCGTTACCGCCTCGGTGGCCCGGGCGAAGACCGACTGCACCGGGCCCAAGGCCTCGAAGACCAAACGGTGGGAGAGGCCAAACTCCTTGCGGCCCACGGTGGTGACAACCGCGGTCACCGCCAGGGCCGCCAAGATGGCGACCAGGAAGAAGCGCTTTACTGGGTTGGGCTTCTTTTTCCTGCGCTCATAGGCCATGGGACTTAGCCGATGACGACCTCGCGCAGGATATTAAGGTTCTCCAGCGCCTTGCCGGAGCCGAGCACCACCGAGGAGAGCGGATCGTCGGCGATGATGATCGGCAGCCCGGTCTCCTTGTTTAACCGCTTGTCCAGGTTGCGCAGCAAGGCCCCGCCGCCGGAGAGCACGATGCCCTTATCGACGATGTCGGCGGACAGCTCGGGCGGGGTGAGCTCGAGCGCCATCTTCACCGCCTCGACGATGGCGTCCACCTGCTCGGAGATGGCGGTGCGGATCTCGTCCGAGTCGATAATCATGGTCTTCGGCACCCCGGACACCAGGTCGCGGCCCTTGATGTTCATGGTCTGATAGGGCGGCTCGGGCATGATGTCGGCGATGGTGGTCTTGATCACCTCGGCGGTATGCTCGCCGATGGCCAGGTTGTGGTGACGCTTGATGTGATGGAGGATGGCCTCGTCCATCTTGTCGCCCGCCACCCGCACCGAGTTGGAATAGACCACCCCGGCCAGGGAAATCACCGCCACCTCGGTGGTGCCGCCGCCGATATCGACGATCATGTTGGCGCAGGGCTCGGTGATCGGCAGCCCGGCCCCGATGGCGGCGGCCATCGGCTCCTCGATCAGGTACACCTCCCGGGCCCCGGCGGACTCGGCGGACTCCTTCACCGCCCGCTTCTCCACCTGGGTGATGCCGGAGGGCACGCTGATGATGATCCGGGGGTGGACAAAGGACCGCCGCTTGTGCACCTTGTTGATGAAGTAACGCAACATGGCCTCGGTGACCTCGAAGTCGGCGATCACCCCATCCTTGATGGGCCGGATGGCCTTGATGTTGCCAGGGGTGCGGCCCAGCATCATCTTGGCCTCCTTGCCCACCGCCAGCACCTTGCTGGAGCGGACGTCCTGACGCACCGCCACCACCGACGGCTCGCGCAGCACGATGCCCTTGCCCTTGACAAACACCAAGGTGTTGGCCGTGCCCAGATCAATGGCCAGGTCGTTGGACATCCAGCCAAACAACTTATCAAATGGAGAAAACATCGTAAACATCCTCCCTTCGCCTTCTTACTGCCCCAAAAACGCCAAGGCACCCCGGCCATTAAAAAAACGCCGCCCACCGGGGCCCAACCCCGGCCTCTCGGCAACGCCAACCCCGCCCACCAGCGAACTGGCAGTCCCCCCAAATGATACCCTCGCCCCCAGTAACCGATGGCTAAACCAAAGGGCCGACCTACCAAAACGCCGCGCGCCGCAGCAGATCGGTCTGCTGGCGAGGCCATCAAGAAATGTAAGCGCAAACAATTACACCAAGCGGAAAAATAAATCAACCGAACAAAAAATGCCGCCCACACCGCTAGGCGCGGCGACCGGGCCAAAAACCTCTTGACGAAGCGAAAGCGATTGTGTTAAAAGCACCGAAAATTTGTGGACACGGGGCTATAGCTCAGCTGGGAGAGCGCTTGAATGGCATTCAAGAGGTCAGCGGTTCGATCCCGCTTAGCTCCACCATTAGACATTCCAGAAAGTTCCAATATGTTCCTGAAAACCCCGAGGCTGCAAGGCTTTCGGGGTTTTTCATTTCCAGGGTGTTCCATAAAATTTATTGACTTCCAGCACCTCCTGGGGGTAATTTTGGGGGTAACAGCACTACCCTGAAGAGGAGTTACCCCCAAGCCCGGATCGCTTTGTCCCCGTAAGGCTCCGAGCCAATTCCTCATCATTTCGTCCCACTGTCTTTGGGGGTAACTCTCTTGCCGCCGCTCTCGGCTTCCCTGCAACGCAAGAGGTCTTGCCATGCCCCTCACCCAACTAGAAATCCGTAACGCCAAACCGAAGGACAAACCTTACAAACTGTTTGCCGGAGAGGGACTATTCCTCCTTGTTACGCCCAATGGGGGCAAGTGGTGGCGCTTCAAGTATCGCTTTGGGGGTAAGGAAAAACTGCTTTCCGTAGGAACTTACCCCCAGCTATCGCTCAAAGAGGCCGGGGTAAAACGTGATGAGTGGCGGCGCTTGTTGCTGTCTGGCATAGACCCTGGCCAGAAGAGGAAGGCTGAAAATGTCGCCCAGTCAGGTGAGGGCTCTTTCGAGGCCGTGGCCCGTGAGTGGTTCGAGAAGAAAAAAGGGGGATGGGCCGTATCGCATTCCGAAAAGATAATCGCCCGCTTGGAAAATGATGTCTTCCCATGGCTCGGTGCCAAACCCGTCAACCAAGTGACCGCTCCAGACCTCTTGATGGTCGTTCGACGCATCGAAGAACGAGGAGCCGTGGACACCGCCCACCGGGCACTGCAGAATTGCGGCCAAGTCTTTCGCTATGCCATCGTCACCGGCCGGGCCGAGCGAAATCCCGCCGCCGATCTGCATGGGGCATTGAAGCCCATCCGCAAAGAGCACTACCCTGACCGATCCTAAAGACGTCGCCGCTTTGATCCGGGACATCACTGCCTACGAAGGCTCCTTTGTCGTGCGTTGCGCCTTAAAGCTCACGCCACTATTTTTCATGCGTCCAGGCGAGCTGCGCAACGCCGAATGGCAATGGGTCGACTTCGAACGTAAGGAAATCCGCTATCATGTCAGCAAGACCCGCACCGATCACATTGTCCCTTTAGCGCGGCAGGCGGTGGAACTCTTGCAAGAACTCCACGCCTTGACCGGAGAGGGCAAGTACCTCTTTTCATCCACCAAGACAGGCGATCGGCCGATCAGCAACAACACCATCAATGCCGCCCTCCGCCTCCTTGGCTACGACACTAAAAAGGACATCTGTGCCCATGGCTTCCGAGCCATGGCACGAACTATTCTCCACGAAGAGTTGAAGAAGGTTGACCCCAACATCATTGAGCGGCAGCTGGTCCATAAAGTGGCAGGCCCCCTGGGGGCAGCCTATGACCGGACCCAGTTTCTCAAAGAGCGCAAGGCGATCATGCAAATTTGGGCTGACTATCTCGACGAGCTGGCAGCTGGTGGCCAGATCATTCCCATCGAAACCAAGACCGCTTTCAGATAACAACCCCTGATATAATATCCCCTCCTGACAAGGCATATTACAAACTCGTAGAGCTGGCTGAAAAAAAATGGCCGCGATACTCCTGAGGATGACATTTTGTTATGGGCCAAAGACGGGAAGCTGACACTATCGGTCTATCGCCCGATGGCCGACAAGGAAAATGACTTCTGGCCCATCGAGCCAAACGAGCTCAATGGTTTCCTGCAGAACAACGAGTCAGTCTGGTGTTCGTATTGTGACGACTCCATCTCCGAATTGCTCCAGCGATCAGATTTGCTCGTCATAGCCGCAGAGGTAAAACGGCTTGAGACAGCCTTCCCTGAGCTGACACAGGCCGAACACTCCCATGACGAAAAAGTGCCCTCGGCGATTATCGCACCTCCTCCCGATCCCGCACCCGCCGCAAAGAAATCCAGACGACGCCACGGCGTACGGACACGTATGACCTTGGCCGTTGAAAACGCTAGGGTAGTCCTGATCAAGAGCAAAAAACGTGAACCGACCACACAAGCTGTTTTCAACCTCCTCGCCAATGACGATCAAACCGGTACGGTGGTGGATCAGACCAAAGACCGCAAAGGCAATCCCGTCCTGGTCTGGGAAGACAACGATGGACGCATTCACGAAATAAGCTACCGCACCGTTGGCAATAGACTGATTGAAATCCGCAACAGAAACAAACAGATAAAGGAGTAATTCCCGCCTCGCCGATTCACGGTTATCGCCCGTTTATCATAACCCTGCCCCCCACCGCATATAGTCTCCCGGAAGAAGCCACTGGCACAATTTTGTGCCACCTAATTCCACCCAAGGAGGCAATGTATGTCAGACTCAAAAGCACCCTTACCCGTCTGCCATGACCGGCAGACACCACCCGCAAACAGCAGTCCATCTCCAGGCAAACCGCCGAAACTCATCCGGCGGCCACTCGTTGAACAACGCACCGGCCTTTCCAGAAGTTCGATCTACGCCCGCATGGCGGAAGGCACTTTCCCTCTGGCTGTACCACTTGGCGGTCGAGCCGTGGCTTGGATCGAAGATGAAATCGACGAGTGGGTTCGCGGGGTCATCGAGGCCAGAGCTTACCGCACGGCGAAGGAGGCATAACCATGAATGCCAAATCCGCTGTACATGCCCCGTGGGTCGACAAGGGCAAACACGCCTCGCCCATCGATAAAGACCAACTCCTGGCCAGCATCAGCATTGCCGCAGTCTTGGCAGACATATTGCCGGCTGGCCAAGTCAAAAAGCACGAGTACCATCACCTGTGCCCTTTCCACGATGATCAGCGTCTGGGCAATGCCTCAACCAACATCGACACTGGTTTCGGCAAGTGCCTGTCCTGTGGCAAGGGATGGGACCTCTTCAGCCTGACCCAACAGGTGGTCAATTCGGTCTCCTCTTTTGACGAGGCCCTGACCTATCTGAATACCCGCTACGGGAGCGGAACAACCCTAGATCATCGAAGAACGGAACAACGATCATCTGCCAAAGAGGACGGCCTCGTTCCCGTCCTGCCAATCCCGGATGATGCCCCAACGCCGCCACTGGCTCAGTACCACCTCGGCAGGCCAACTCGCCAGTGGATATACCGCGACCTGGATGGACGGCATCTCGGGTATGTCTGCCGCTTCGACCGCCCAAGAAAGCGCAAAGAGTTCATGCCGCTTACCCTGTGGCGCGACCAGCATGGCACCATGGCTTGGCACTGGAAGCACTGGCCAGAGCCCAGGCCCCTGTATGGTCTCGAACGGCTGGCCCAGACAGACCAGCAGGGTGTTGAGCCGCAGACAGTTGTGATTGTCGAGGGAGAGAAGACGGCCGACGCCGTGCGCGATCTGCTTGACGATCAGGCCTATTGCGTGATGACCTGGCCAGGCGGCAGCAATGCGGTCAGCAAGGCCGACTTCCGACCTCTGGCCAACCGGCACTGCTGCATCATCCCCGACAACGATGCGGCTGGCTTTAAGGCGGCGTTGACCGTAGTCAAAACCCTCGCGGGTATGGCCGCGTCTCTGCACACCATTCCACCGCCTGTGGACAAGGCTAGTGGTTGGGACCTGGCCGATGCCAAGGCCGAAGGCTGGACAGGCGAGCAGGCACTCGCCTATCTGAACGGACCTCGCCTTACGGCCGAAGAGTTTGCGCGGTGGCTGCAAGGAGCCACAACGAACTCTGACCCAAGCCCTGATCAGACAGCGAACCATGATCAGCCTTCACCCTCTGATTCTGGCGATGGAGAAGAGCCTATCTCGCAAGATGCCCCAACGATTCCAGCGGACTCAGAGCGTCCGATAGTGTCACCCGATAATTGTTAGCTCATGGGGTGGGCCAAAATTTCATCCAGTGACCAAACCCGGTCGATCAGCTTGGCGGCCATCGCAGGGGTTCTTTCGATTTTTTTATCTTCGATGCGAA
>JAJYJA010000071.1 GCA_021789795.1 Deltaproteobacteria bacterium
CGGCGGCCCCTGGCGCTTACCGCCTCGGGCCGCCGAATTACCTCCCCTCTGCCAAAGGTGATCATATGGGCCACTCCCAAAAACAGCGACCCCCAACCCGGCGCTTAAAGGCCGCCCGCTGGCTGTTGGCCACGGCCCTGCTGACCCTTACCGCCTGCGCCCCCAGCAAGTGGAACGCCAACCTCGGGGCCCCGGCCAAGCTCACCTGGCCTCCGGCCCCCAACCCCACCCGGATCGAATACCTGGGCTCGCTGCACCGCTTCACCCCCGAGGGCAAGTCGCTGCGCACCATCATCTTCGGCCATGACCGGGCGGGGACGATCATCAAGCCGGTGGCAATCTGCATGGGCGACGACGGCCGGATGGCCATCGTGGACGCCGAGAAACGGGGGGTGCATCTCTTCATCCCCAATCAGCAGCGGTACATGCTCCTGACCCGGGCGGGCGACGAATCGTTCAAGTCCCCGGTCAGCGCCATCTTCGACGCCAACTTGAACCTGGCCATCAGCGACTCGACCCGGGCCAAGGTCTTTCTGTTCGACAGCGACGGCAAGTTTGTCAAGGAAATCAGCCCCCCGCCGCAACTCGCCTTTGTCCGGCCCACCGGCCTGGCCTACCAGGAGATGGACAACCGCCTCTACGTGGTGGACAGCAAGGCCAACCTGGTCAATATCTTCTCCGGCCAGGGCCAGTACCTGACCAGTTTCGGCAAACGGGGCATGGGCAAGGGCGATCTGAACATCCCCACCCATATCGCGGCGGGCCCAGACGGCAAGATCTACGTCAACGACGCCATGAATTTCCGGGTGCAGATCTTCAACGCCCAGGGCGAATACAGTACCGGCTTCGGCCACCACGGCGACGGCTCGGGCGACTTCGCCATGCCCAAGGGAATCGCGGTGGACAGAAGCGGGGTGATCTACGTGGCCGAGACCCTGTTCGACGCGGTGCAGCTCTTCTCACAGCAGGGCCATTACCTGCTCACCCTGGGCTCGCAAGGACGTGATCCGGGCGAGTTCTGGATGCCTTCCGGCCTGTTCATCGACCGGGAGAACAAGCTCTACGTCTGCGACACCTTCAATCAACGGATTCAGGTTTTCCAACTCTACGGCCCCGAGGGAGGAGGACGTCCATGAAGCTAACCCGACTCATCTTTTTCGTCACCCTGGTCTGGTCGGCGCAGGCCTCAGCCGGCACCGGCACCCCTGGCATCCTCTCCTCGAAGCACAACCTCTCCTCCTGGGGCCCCGGCGATGTCAAGGCCCTGACCGAAAGCCGGGTCTGCGTCTTCTGCCACACCCCCCACAACGCCACCCCCCAGACCCCGTTGTGGAACCGCAACATCCTGGCCGGCACCACCTACACCCTCTACAACAGCTCCACCCTGACCGTCAAACTGTCCCAGCCCACCGGCCCCTCCCGGCTCTGCTTGAGCTGTCACGACGGCACCATCGGCTTAGGCGACGTGCTCAGCGTCCCCGGCGGCATCGCCATGACCAAGGAGCTTACCGGCCGCTCCACCCTGCTCGGCACCGACCTGCGCAGCGACCACCCCTTCTCCTTCTCCTACAACGACGCCCTGATCTCCGATACCCAGATCAACCCCACCCCACCCAGCAACCTGCTGCTGGTCGAGCCGGGGAACATGGTGCACTGCACCACCTGTCATGACCCGCACGACAACTCCAACGGCCAGTTCCTGGCCATCAGCAACCGCTACTCCAAGCTGTGTACCAGTTGCCACAACGTCACCGGCTGGGCCCTATCCACCCACGCCACCTCCAGCGCCACCTGGAACGGGGCCAACCCCGCCTTGAACCCCTGGCCGTGGAACACCAAGGTCGATGTCACCAACCAGCAGAACACCGTGGCCGAGAACGGCTGCAACAACTGCCACGTCGATCATAACGCCGGCGGCCCCCAGCGGCTGATGCGCTACTTGAAGGAGGAGGACAACTGCCTCCTAAACTGCCATAACGGCCAGGTCGGCACCACCAACATCGCCGCCGACTTCCAGAAGACCTCCCGCCACCACCTGGAGATGGCCACCATCGGCGACGCCTCCGGCCACGCCCACGACCCCAAGGAAGACCCGACCAAGGTGGTGGGACACGTGGAGTGCCAGGACTGCCACAACCCCCACAGCGTCAACAACAGCGTCACCGCCCAGGCGCCCTTCGTCCAGAGCCGGGAGATGAACGTCTCGGGGGTTGACCCCACCGGGGCGGGGGTGCCCGCGGTGCAGTTCGAGTACGAGATCTGCTTCAAGTGCCACGGCGACAACGATGTCGGCACCCCCACCATCAACCGGGTGATCAACAACATCAACAAACGCCTGGCCTTCGATCCCAGCAACCCGCTCCTCACCCCCTCCTTCCACCCCATCGAGGCGGCGGGCAGGAACAGCAACGTGCCCAGCATCCCCAGCCGCTTCATCACCACCTTGAGCGTCACCAGCATCATCTACTGCACCGACTGCCACGACAGCGACCAGAGCACCAAGATCGGCGGCCCCGGCCCCAACGGCCCCCACGGCTCGCTGTATCCGCCCATCCTCAGGCAGCAGTACTCACTCACCGGCGGGGTGCCTGAGAGCCTGACCACCTACGCCCTGTGCTACCAGTGCCACGACCGCGACAACCTCCTTTCCGACGCCTCGTTTCAGAAACGGACCGCCAGCGGCCTGGGCGGACACAGCCACCACCTGGCGGACGGCGGCGGCACCTCCTGCACCGCCTGCCACGACCCGCACGGCATCTACGACAACCAGCACGTCACCGGCGACCACACCCACCTGATCAACTTCGACACCTCGGTGGTCACCCCGGCGCCAGGCCAGACCTACCCCTTCTTCACCGACAAGGGCACCTTCTCCGGCTCCTGCACCCTGGTCTGCCACGGCGTCACCCATGACGGCAGCGCCCAATACACCTACCCCTAATCCGGGACGGCAATGGACCTACGAGAGGGGCGCCCGGCCGCCGTTGACCGCCATCCCTGGGAATTGGCCAGGGTGGCGGCCTTGCGGCGGATCGCGGCCCGCTACCGTCTGCTCAACGGGCCCGACCTGCGGGTGCTGGACATCGGCTGCGGAGACGGCTTCCTGATCGACGCCCTGACCGAGGAGGCCGGGGCGACGGTGGACGCCATCGATTCCAACCTGACCCCGGAGCGACGGGCGGAGCTCGCCGCCCTGCATCCCCGCCTCTCCTTCCACGCCGGCTACCAGGAGGTGGCCGGACGCCGGTATCACCTGCTCACCCTGTTCGATGTCCTGGAACACCTCGCCGACGACCACGCCTTTCTCCAGGAGACCATGGCCGGTTTCGCCCGCCCCGGTGGGCTCTTGTTCTGCACCGTGCCCGCCTTCCCGGCGCTATTCTGTGGCCACGACGTCTTCCTCCGACACCACCGGCGCTACCACCGGCCCGGACTGCGCCGGCTGCTGGCCCAAGCCGGACTAAGGGAACTGGGCTCCGGCTACCTGTTCGGCTCGCTGCTGCCCTGCCGGGCCCTGGAGACCCTGCGGGAGAGGCTGTTGGGCGCCAGCCACGCCCCGGCCGGCCTGGGCGCCTGGCGGCATGGGCCCCATCTTTCCCAAGTGATTAAGCGGCTCTTGGAATACGACAATCGTCTCCTCCTGGCCTTAAACGGCCTGGGGATCAACCTACCCGGACTGACGGTGTGGGCCGTATGCCAGATACCCTGATCGTCATCCCCTGCTTCAACGAGGCGGATAGGCTGCCCGGCGACGAGCTGCTGAAGTTCGCCCGGCAACACCGGGGGCTAGGCTTCATCCTGGTCAACGACGGCAGTACCGACGCCACCGGCGAGCAACTAGACGCCCTGCACGACCAGCTCCCCCAGCGGTTCACGGCCCTGCACCTGCCCGAAAATCTAGGCAAGGCCGGGGCGGTGCGGGCCGGCTTCCTGGCCGCCTTCGCCCAGGGCTGCCAGGCGGTCGGCTTTTGGGACGCCGACCTGGCCACCCCGCTCGCCGAGATCAACCACTTCCTGACGATGCTCGCTCAGTCGCGCTGCCAGATGGTTCTGGGCGCCAGGGTCAGGCTCCTGGGCCGCCGGATAGAACGGCTGGCGGCCCGCCACTACCTGGGCCGCATCTTCGCCACCCTGGCCAGCTTCGTCCTGGGCCTAACCATCTACGACACCCAGTGCGGGGCCAAGCTCTTCGCCAACACCCCGACCCTGCGGCGGGTCTTCGCCCGGCCCTTCACGGTCAACTGGATCTTCGACGTGGAGCTCATGGCCCGCTTCATCCTGATCGCCAGACAAGAGACTGGCGGGCGCCTGGAGGAAATCGCCTGCGAACGGCCCCTGGAACAGTGGCTGGACGTGCCGGGATCAAAGCTCAAGGCGGCGGACTTCCTGCGGGCGATCTACGAACTGGCCCAGATCTGGGCCTTGCTGCACGGCCCCGGCCGCCAGCGGTACTACCAACAGTTGACCGAGAAGACCAAGTAGAGCTCCCCGCCCAGCGCCCGGCCCGCCGACAGCGTACTTCTACCTATTTTTCCCTTGACCTGCCTAAGCGGCGTTGTTAAGAAGAAAAAATCCTGGGGCCTGGCCGCCAAGATTGATGATCTCGCAACGTGACCATAACCATATCCGGCCCCGCAAAGCCGGTCAATTCACCGAAATGAGAGTCAAGGAGGGTCTATGAGCGAAGAGAAGAAGATCGAGAGTCTATCAACCGAAAAGCGGGTGTTTACTCCCCCGGAGGAGGGCCGGGCCCAGGCCTGCGTCAAGAGCATGGCGGAGTACGAGGCCCACTACCAGCGTTCCATGAACGACCCGGAGGGCTACTGGGGCGACCGGGCCCGGGAGCTGATCACCTGGGACGTGCCCTTCGGCAAGGTGATGGACGCCGACATGCTCAAGCCGGAGATCAAGTGGTTCGTGGACGGCAGGCTGAACGTCTCGGCCAACTGTCTGGATCGCCACCTGACCAGCGGCCGCCGCAACAAGGCGGCCATCATCTGGCAGGGCGAGCCGGAGGAGGACGTCAAGGTCTACACCTACCAGATGCTGCACACCGCCGTCTGCCGCTGCGCCAACGTGCTCAAAAAACTGGGCGTGACGAAAGGCGACCGGGTGGCGGTCTATCTGCCCATGATCCCGGAGCTGGCCATCACCCTGCTCGCCTGCACCCGGATCGGCGCCATCCACTCGGTGGTCTTCGCCGGCTTCTCCGCCCCCAGCCTGAAGAGCCGCATCCAGGACTGCGAGGCCAAGGTGCTGATCACCGCCGACGCGGTGATCCGGGCCGGTAAGACCATCTCGCTCAAGGCCAACGTGGACGAGGCCCTGAGCGAATGCCCCTCGGTCACCAAGACCCTGGTGGTGAAGCGGGGCGGCAACAGCATCAACTGGAAGGAGGGCCACGACCTCTGGTGGCACGAGGAGATGGCCGCCCCCGACCTCAGCGACCGTTGCCAGCCGGTGAGCATGGACGCCGAGGACCCGCTGTTCATCCTCTACACCAGCGGCAGCACCGGCAAGCCCAAGGGGGTGGTGCACACCACCGGCGGCTACCTGACCTACGTGGCCCACACCTGCCAGTGGGTCTTCGACATGAAGGACGACGACGTTTACTGGTGCACCGCCGACATCGGCTGGGTCACCGGCCACTCCTACATCCTGTACGGGCCCCTGGCGCTGGGCGCCACCTCGCTGATGTTCGAGGGCGTGCCCACCTACCCGGCCCCCAACCGCTTCTGGCAGATCGTCGAGAAGTTCAAGGTCAACATCTTCTACACCGCCCCCACCGCCATCCGGGCCCTGATGCGCTTCGGGGTGGAGATGACCAAGAAGAACGACCTCACCTCCCTGCGCCTCCTGGGCTCGGTGGGCGAGCCGATCAACCCCGAGGCCTGGATGTGGTATCACGAACATATCGGGGCCGGCAAGCTGCCCATCGTCGATACCTGGTGGCAGACCGAGACCGGCGGCATCCTGATCTCCGCCCTGCCCTACGCCACCCCGCTCAAGCCCGGCTCCGCCACCCGGCCCCTGCCCGGCATCGACGCCGCGGTCTATAACGAGGACGGCAAGGAGGCCGGGGTCAACGAGGGTGGCCGCCTGGTGATCCGGCGGCCCTGGCCCGCCATGCTGCGGGGGGTGTTCGGGGACCCGGCCCGCTACAAGAAGACCTACTTCGAGCGCTTCCCCGGCATCTACGACCCGGAAGACGGGGCCAGGAAGGACGAGGACGGCTATTTCTGGATCATGGGCCGCTTGGACGACGTGATCAACGTCTCCGGCCATCGCCTGGGCACCGCCGAGATCGAGTCCGCCCTGGTGGCCCACCAGGACGTGGCCGAGGCGGCGGTGGTCGGCGCCCCCCACGAGATCAAGGGCCAGACCATCTACGCCTACGTCAGCCTGAAGGCGGGGGTGGAGCCCAGCCCCGAGCTGCGCAAGGCGCTCGCCAACTGGGTGCGGGCCGAGATCGGGCCCATCGCCACCCCGGAGTTCATCCAGTTTGCCGAGGGCCTGCCCAAGACCCGCTCCGGCAAGATCATGCGCCGCATCTTGAGGAAGATCGCCTCCGGCCACCACGAGGCCCACGACTTCGGCGACACCTCGACGCTCGCCGAGCCGGGGGTGGTGGATGTCCTGGTCAAGGGCAACCTGGAGCTGACCCAGAAGCACTGATCATCCCTCATCCGCCAGACAAAAAAAGGGTGAGACCGCTTAAACGGCCTCACCCTTTTTTTGTCGTCCGTCCGGCTCGCCTTAACCTTAACCCGGCAACCGGTCAGAAAAGGCGTCCAGCCTTGCTCACTCCTCTTCGTCGCCGACGTTGATCTGCATCTTTTTCAAGCGGTAGCGCAGGGCGTCACGGGAGATGTTTAGCAGGTTCGCGGCCTTGCGCTGGTTACCGTTGGTCTTCTCCAAGGCCCGGCGGATGAAGCGCTCCTCCATCGCCTCCAGGGACAGGTCGTCGGGCAGGGACGCCTCGATCTCCGCCGGGACCGCCTGGGGGGCTGACATCATGGCCAAGGACACCGCCGAAGTCAAAGGCGGCGGCTGGCCCAGCGAGGCGAGCGGCGGGTCGAGATTTTCGTTGATCTCCGCAGCGGTGATCTCGTCCCCGTCGGAGAGCACCACCAGCTTCTCCACCAGGTTCTTGAGCTGCCGGACGTTACCCGGCCAGGGGTAGGTCATGAGCACCGCCATCCCCTCCGGGCTCACGGTCTTGGCCTCGACGCCGTACTTCTTGCAGAAAATCCCCAACAGGCTGTTGGTCAGCCCCGGGATGTCCTCGGAGCGCTCGCGCAGGGCCGGGACCTCGATGGTGGCGATGTTTAGGCGGTAGAAAAGGTCGAGGCGGAATTTTTTCTCCTGCACCTCGTGCTTTAAGTCCCGGTTGGTGGCGGCCAGGATGCGGATGTCCACCGGGGTGTCCTCCAGGGCGCCGATGCGCCGGAAGCAGCGCTCCTCCAGGAGCTTCAGCACCTTGGTCTGGAACTGGTAGGGCATGTCGCCCAACTCGTCGAGCAGCACCGTGCCCCCCGCCGCCACCTCGATTAAACCCTTCTTGGCGGCCTTGGCGTCGGTGAAGGCCCCCTTCTCGTAGCCGAACAGCTCGCTCTCGATCAGGTGATCGGGGATGTTCGAGCAACCGATCTGGACGTAGGGGGCCTCGCGGCGGGCGCTCATCTCGTGGATCTTCTGACAGAGGAAGTTCTTGCCGGTGCCCGATTCGCCCAGGATGAGGATGGTGAGATCGGACTTCAAGGCCAGCCGCCTCATGATCGCCACCACCTTCTTCATCTTTTCGCTGGCAAAGACGAGGTCGAGGTCGTCCGTCTCCGGTTCCGGCTCGCTGCTGTTGTCCAGTTCCTCGGAGATAGCCTCGAGCACCGATTTCAACTTGTCGAAATCGATCGGTTTTTCCAGGTAATCCCTGGCCCCCAGCTTCATGGCCTCCACCGCGGCGTGGATCTCGGTCTGGCCGCTGATCATGATCGAAACCATCTTGGGCCTAGTCTTGCGGATGATGCCGAGCAGCTCCAGCCCGTCGATCGAGTCTTGCAGCTTGAGGTCCAGGAGGGCTATGTCCGGGTCGTGATCCTCGATCAGCTCCAGGGCCTTCTTGCCGGAACCCGCCGAGATGACCCCGTAGCCCTCCTGCTTGACGAACTTCTCCAGCCCGAAGCGGATCAGGGCCTCGTCGTCAACGATCAAGACCTTTTTTTCGCGGGGCGCGCTGGCGTCTTTCGTGGTGGCCATGGGACGACTTGCGTTGCCTTTAGTCAGGGCCGCCCTTGAGGCGGCGTTCAGTAAGGACGGCTAATCTTGATGATCTGTAACTATCCAGCCGCACCCCATCTGCTTTGTCACCAGCCGGCTCACATACCGAAAGTATAGCTCGCCGGCGGTTTCGCGCATCTGGGGCGCGGCTGAATAGTTACGGCCCCCAGCCGGTGCCAATTCTGCGGCACTAAGCTGGATAGTTACGATGATCTCGCCAAAAGGCAGCCGATGACTAAACAAAAGGGCCGACAGGCAAACCGCCCCGCAATTTATGTCCAATCCCCGCTGGTGTCGGACGGGGAAGAAGCAGACGGTCTTTTGGCGACGCCATCATTTTTTTTAAACTAATCCAACGGTGGCGTTTAATCAACCGCCAAGCGGGGGACGGGCAAGAAAATCACTCGCCTGTTTGGCCCAAGGGCCGTTGGGCGCCAGTTCAAGATAACGCTTGAAGGCCCGATTCGCCTCCTCACGCCGGCCCAGCTGGTCCAAGGCCATCCCCAAACCGTAAGCGATGTCCGGGTGCTGGGCGACGTCGGCGCCCAACTGGTTGAAGTCGTCCACCGCCTCCTGGAAGCGGCCCTGGTCGTAATGCAGAAAGGCCAGGCTGAAACGCGCCGCCACCAGGTGAGGGTCAACCCGCAGGGCCGCCCGCAGGTAATGCCCGGCCCGAGACGACGCCCCCTGCCGGTAGTAAAGCTCGCCCAGGGCGGACATCAGCTCGGGAGTCTGGCCGTTGTAGGCCTCGGCCTGGCTTAGGAGCCGGATGCACTCCTGGGGGGTGACCGAGGCCTGAGCGCCCAGCATCTTGACCAGGAGCCTCGTCTTGTCCGGGTCGCGGCGCCAGGCCAGGTAATCGCTGGTCTCCTGGGCCAGTCGGGGCAGCACCGCCGGGTCCTTGGCCAGACGCAGGAACTCCTTGTCCGGCATCACCGGGGAGAAATACTGGATGGCGTAGCGGCGGATCAGCGGTTGATTGGCCGGGGTGTTCTTCACCATCACCGCCGCCGTCGGCTCCCAATAAACAGGCACAAAACCATCGTCGGTAAACATGCTCCACTCGTCCGAGCGACCGATGATGGCGTAGTTGATCTGCCACTGGGCGCGGCTCTCCGGGTCGTGGACGTAGCGCTCCAGGGCGGTGAACAGCAGGTGGTGGTTGTAGTGGAATATCTTGCGTTCCGGGAAGAGGTAGTAGGCCAGGTAGCCGCCGTAGCGGTCGGTGTTGTACATGTTGCCCTTGAGATCGACCGCCTTTACGAAGCGCACCGAGCCCACCGGAAAGCCGTCGTCGCTGATCCCCAGGCCCCAGGAGTCGTAGCGGGGCGGGGACGAGAACTTGTAGCAGACCGCAAACCCCAGCCCCAAGGCCAGGAGCAGGTGCAGCAGGCCGTTCATCCGGGCCCCTGCCGCCTCCCGACCCTGGACCAGCCGGTCGAACAGGGCGGGAAGATGCTCGCCCATCACCAGCACCGCCACGATGGCGAAGGGCCCGATCCCCCGGACGTAACGAAGCGCCAGCCCGGCAAAGGGCAGATAAACGAACAACGCCGTCCAATCTCCCCGGCGTCCGGCCCAGAGCGTCGTGAGCCCCGAGGCCAGGAACAGCAGCCAGAAGAGCGGCATCTCGTTTAGCTTGGGGGGCTGGAACTCGGCGGTCATCGAGGTCATCAGGTTATGGTGCAGGAACTCGAAGAAGATACCGTAGGTGCGCAGGCCGTAGGGGCTGATCAGCATCACCGCCAGGGTCGCCAAGAGCCAGGGCCCAAGCCTGCCCCAGGCCGGGCGCGGCATAGACGGGATCGACCTGCCCAGGGCCGAAAAGCGGAGCCGAATCATCTCCCCCGCCAGGAAGGCGCCGAGGACGATCACCCCGAACAACGCCCCGTGCAGGCAATCCCAGAGCCCCAGCGCCAGGGGCAGCAGGGCCGGGGCCCAGGCCGGGGCCTGCTTGGCGCGACAGGAGAACAGCATCGCCCCCAGCCAAGCCAGGAGCAGGGAGGAGAAAAGCTCGGGCCGCTCCACGTAGCGGAAGGAGGAGGCCCCGTAGGCCCAGAGCCAGAGCAGGGCGGCGGGCAGCGGCGCCAGCCCCCGCCGGCGGCAGAACCGGTACAGCGTCAGGCCCACGGCGGTGACCATCAGCACCTTGAAGGCGATCAGGCCGTTGGCCCCCAGGTGGTGGAAGATCTCGTAGAGAACGATCTGGGACAGCCATTCGTGGTTGCTGAAGTGCTTGCCCTGGGCGGTGAAGGAGAAGATCTCCTGGTTGATGATGGTGTGGCGTTCGACCATCGCCCGCCCGTTGGCCATATGCCAGAAGAGGTCGAAGTCCTGCACCGGGAACACGGCGAGCAGCGCCACCACCAGGGTGACCAGGGTGATCGGCAGCCAGGAGAAACAGTAGGGACGGCGGGTGGCGGTAGTCATCGGGCGGGCGGCTTGGGGTTCTTGAACAGTTGCCACTCCCCGGACTTCCCGACCGGGACGGCGTAGCGGCTGACAAAGGGCGCGAAGGCCGAAGGCGCCCCGCGGGTCAGGATGTAGTCGTAGTGGGAACCCTGCTCAAGCCAGGAAAACGCGTGGGTGGCCAGGGGCAGATCGACGCCGGGCTTAAAGGATACCGGCAGCATGGGGCTGGGGAACAGGCTGGGGCTGGCGCCGCCGCCTACCAGCAGGTGGTAGTAGAAGTAGTCGTGACTGTGGATCTCGGGGAAGAAGTGGGGATCGAGAAGCGCGGACTCGGTGTGGAAGGTCATGGGCAAGAGCTTGGCGTTGGGGGCCATCTCGGCCAGCAGGGGGACGATTTGGGCGGTCTCCCGGGAGACCCCGGCCTGCACCGCCGCCGACAGCCCGATCAGCAGGCCGCAGAGCAGGGCCAGCCCGACCCCTGCTAGCGGCGGCAGGAGTCCGAAGCCGGCCAGGAGCGCCGCCAGCAGGTAGGAGACCGGGGCCAGCCGCAGGTTGAAGTAGGAGTACTGTCCGGCCCAGAAGGGCAGGATGAAGAAACCCGCCGTGGCCAGGCCCAGGG
>JAJYJA010000072.1 GCA_021789795.1 Deltaproteobacteria bacterium
TCGAGAAGTACTACGCCGAGGTCTGTCTGCTGGAGCAGAAGTTCATCAAGGATCAGGAACTCACCATTCAAGACAAGTTAAACGAACTGATCGCCAAGATGGGCGAGAATATCTCGGTCAAGCGTTTCGTCCGCATGCAGGTGGGGGCTTAAAGGCCGCATCGACCGTCATCCTTCGGAGGCAGGCGCCATGCAATCCCAATACCAGCGGGTGCTGTTGAAGCTGAGCGGCGAGGCCCTGATGGGGAACACCGGTTACGGATTGTGCCCCGACACCCTGGGCTTCGTGGCCCAGGAGGTGAAGCGGCTCACCCGCACCGGGGCGCAGGTCGGCCTGGTGATCGGGGCGGGCAACATCTTCCGGGGGGTGGCCGGGGCCGCCAAGGGCATGAACCGGGTGACCGCCGACCACATGGGGATGCTGGCCACGGTGATGAACGCCCTGGCCCTGGAGGGGGCCTTCAGTCAGGCGGGCATCCCCACCCGGGTGCTGTCCGGTATCCCCATGCCCCTGGTCTGCGAGTCCTACTCCCGCCAGCAGGCGATTCACCACCTGGAGAAGGGCCGGGTGGTGATCTTCGGGGCCGGCAGCGGCTGCCCCTTCTTCACCACCGACACCGCCGCCGTGCTGCGCGGCCTGGAGATCGAGGCCCAGGTGATCTGCAAGGCCACCCGGGTGGATGGGGTCTATGACCGCGATCCGCTGACAGACCCGGCGGCGGTGAAGTACGATCGTTTGACCTATGCCGAGGTGCTGGCCAAACGGCTCAAGGTCATGGACTTAACCGCCATCTCTCTGGCCCAGGACAACGGCATCCAGATCATGGTCTTCAACATGAACATCCCTGGCAACATCGCCGACGCGGTCTGCGGCCAGCCGGTCGGCACCATCATCGGAGGTGATAGCCATGCATAAGCTCGTCAGCGACATGCGCGACAAGATGGCGAAGAGTATCGACGCCTACCGCCGGGAACTCACCAAGATCCGCACCGGCCGGGCCTCGCTGGCCATCTTCGACGGGATCAAGATCGAGTCCTACGGCACCCAGATGCCCCTAAACCAGGTGGCCACCATCACCATCCCCGAGAGCCGGATGATCGTCATCCAGCCCTGGGACGTGCAGCTCATCAACGCCATCGACAAGGCGATCTTAAAGGCCAACCTCGGCTTAAATCCGGTGAGCGACGGCAAGGTCATCCGCCTGGCCGTCCCTCAGCTCACCGAGGAGCGCCGCAAGGAGCTGGTCAAGCAGGTCAAGAAGGTCGGCGAGGAGTTCAAGGTGGCGGTGCGCAACTGCCGCCGCGACGCCCTGGAAATCGCCAAAAAAATGAAGAAAGACAAGGAAATATCCGAGGACGACCTCTTCGCCATGCAGGAGAGCGCCCAGAAGGAGACCGACCTGTTCATCAAGCAGATCGACGATTCGATGGCGGAAAAAGAAAAAGAGGTCATGGAAGTCTGACCCTCCCGCATGGCGCCATCACCCCCACTCGATCCGGCCCGGATCCCGCGTCACATCGCCATCATCATGGACGGCAACGGGCGCTGGGCTCAGAGCCACAAGCTGCTGCGCACCCTGGGCCACAAGGCGGGGGTGGACTCGGTCTTGGACATCGTCCGGGCCAGCCGGCTCTTGGGGGTCGAGGCCCTGACCCTCTACGCCTTTTCCACCGAGAACTGGCAGCGCCCGGCCTCGGAGGTCACCGCCCTCATGGGCCTGCTCAAGACCTTCCTGATCCGGGAGCTTGACGACCTGACCCAAAACAACATCCGCCTGCAGGCCATCGGTCAGCTGGAGGCCCTGCCCGTCGAGGTGCGGGAGGCCCTGGCGCAGGCCATCGGCGTCTCGGCGGCCAACACCGGCATGGTCTTCACCCTGGCCTTGAGCTACGGCAGTCGCGGCGAGATCGCCGGGGCGGTGCGCCAGATCGTCCGCCGCTGTCTGCAGGGGGAGCTCTCGGTTGACGACATCACCCCCGAGCTGATCAGCGCCCACCTCGATACCCGCGACCTCCCCGACCCCGACCTGATCATCCGCACCGGCGGCGAGTCCCGGCTCAGCAACTTTCTGCTCTGGCAGGCCTCCTACGCCGAGATCTACATCACCGACACCCACTGGCCGGACTTCCGCGAGCCGCAACTGAAACTCGCCATATCCGACTACCAGCGGCGGCAGCGACGGTTCGGCAGGACCGGCGACCAAGTCGTCTCCCAGGTCGGCTAGGGGGAGACGGCGCCGATGCAACGGTTCGTCACCGGCCTCTTGGCCAGCCTCATCTGGATCGCCATCCTCCTTTCCCGTTCCTTTCCCCTGCTCTGGCTCGCCTCGACCCTGATCGGCGGGATGGCCCTGCACGAGTATTTCGGCATGTGTCTGGCCGAGGCGGAGCGTTCGGCCCGGCCCCTGGCCACCGCCATCGGCCTGTTGCCGTTTCTGGCCGCCTGGGGCCAGCGTCCCGACCTCCTGCTGCTGGCCTTCCTGGTCAGCCTGTGGCTGGCGGCGCTTCTGGTCTTCTGCCTCTACGCTAGGCTTAACAACGGCCTGCTGCTGCTCGCCAAGCTGGCCCTGGGGCTGGGGCTGATCAGCCTGGCCGGCAGCCACCTGCCCCTGTTCTTCGCCCTGCCCCACGGCTTCTCTTGGCTCGCCATCCTGACCGTGATCACCGTGGCCTCGGATACCGGGGCCTACTACAGCGGCACCCGTTGGGGCCGGACCAAGCTCTGCCCCGGGGTCAGCCCCGGCAAGACGGTGGAGGGGCTGCTGGGCGGACTGGCGGCCAGCCTGGGATGCACCTGGCTGGCCGGGGGGCTGCTGCTGCCGGGCGCCTCCGCCCCGCGGTTGGCGGGCGCGGCCCTGGCGCTGACCCTGCTGGGGGTGGGCGGCGATCTGACCGAGTCGATCGTCAAGCGTTCCTGCCGGGTGAAGGATTCGGGCTCGCTGCTCCCCGGTCACGGCGGGGTGCTGGACCGGATCGACTCCCTGCTGGCGGCGGGGCCGGCGCTTTATTACCTGATCCGCCTTGGTATTCTTTAGCGATTGTCATGGCTGAGTTGATCAAGAATATCGCCATCCTGGGCTCTACCGGCTCCATTGGCCGCAACGTCCTGGAGGTGGTGCGGCAGTATCCGGGCCGCTTCCGGGTGCTGGGCCTGGCGGCGGGCCGCAACCTCGCCCTGCTCAAGGAGCAGATCGAGGCCTTCCGGCCCGAGCTGGTGTCGGTGGCCTCGGAGACCGAACTGGCCGAGTTGCGCCGGTTGCTGGCCCGCGACTGGCATCACCGGCTGGTCTGCGGCCAGAGGGGGGCGGAGCGGGTGGCGGCCCTGGACGGGGTGGAGATGGTGGTCTCGGCCATTGTCGGCGCCGCCGGTCTGCCGCCCACCGTGGCCGCCATCCAGGCCGGCAAGGACATCGCCCTGGCCAACAAGGAGACCCTGGTCATGGCCGGGCCGCTGATCATGGAGGCGGTGAGCCGGATGCAGGTCGCCCTGCTGCCGGTGGACAGCGAGCACAACGCCATCTTTCAGGCCCTGGCCGCCGGGCGGCGGGAGGACGTGCGGCGGCTGGTCCTCACCGCCTCGGGGGGGCCATTCCGCGAACGGGCGAGCGCCGACCTGTGGGAGGTCACCCCGGAGCAGGCCCTGCGGCACCCCAACTGGAGCATGGGGGCCAAGATCTCCATCGACTCCGCCACCCTGATGAACAAGGGCCTGGAGGTGATCGAGGCCCATTTCCTCTTCGGCGTCCCCCTGGAGAGGATCGAGGTGCTGGTGCATCCCCAGAGCGTGGTGCACTCGCTGGTGGAGTATATCGACGGTTCGCTGATCTCCCAGATGGGGGTGGCGGACATGCGGATCCCCATCGCCTACGCCCTGGCCTATCCCGAACGGCTGCGGTTGAATCTGCCCCCCCTAAACCTCATCAACCAGCCGATGACCTTTGCCGCCCCGGACTTCAAGAAGTTTCCCTGTCTGAAACTGGCCTACCAGGCGGGCCGGCAGGGCGGGCTGATGCCGGCGATCATGAACGCCGCCAACGAGGTGGCGGTGGCCGCCTTCCTGAGCCGCCGTCTTCGCTTCCCGGAGATCGCCCTCTGCGTGGCCGAGACCATGACCCGGGTGGCGAACGGCGAGGCGGTAAACCTAACCGCCATCCTGGAGGCGGATCTGGCGGCCAGGGTGCAGGCGGAATCGGTGGTCAGCGCCCTTTCCATGTCCGCCCGCCAGAAACGGGGCGAGCCCCTGCCTTGTCCCGACCTGCCGCCCGGCCATCCGCCGCTGCCCTAGGGTCGTCATGAGCGCCGTTTTCGCCTTTATCATCGTCCTGGGGGTGCTGATTCTGGTCCACGAGCTGGGCCACTTTCTGGTCGCCAAACTCTTCCGGGTACGGGTTTTGACCTTCGCCCTGGGCTTTGGCCCCCGCCTGTTCTCGCTGCGGGGCGGGGAGACCGACTACCAGGTCCGGGCCTTCCCCCTGGGCGGCTACGTCAAGATGCTGGGCGAGCAGCCCGACGAGCCGGTGCCCGAGGAGTTGCGGCCCCGTTCGTTTTCCGCCAAGCCGGTCTGGCAGCGGCTGCTGATCGTCCTGGCCGGGCCCCTGTCCAACCTGGCGGCGGCGGTGGCCATCTTCTCGCTGGTGGCCTTGATCGGCGGTATCCCCCACCCGCTGCCCACCACCGCCATCGGCCAGGTCACTCCCGGTTCGCCGGCGGACCAGGCCGGGGTGCGGGCGGAGGACGTAATCACGGCCATCAACGGCCAGAAGGTGAGTGACTGGCCGCAGGTCTTCGCCGGGGTGAAGGCCTCTGGCGGTCGTCCGGTCACCCTGGCGCTTGAGCGGGCCGGAAAGGCCATCGAGATCACCGCCACCCCGGCCAAATCGCCGGTCAAAAATCTCTTCGGCGAGGTGGTGGAGCACCGTTATCTGCTGGGCATCACCCAGAAGGAGGTCGTGCGCTACGAGCCCGCCACCATCGTCGCCGCCCTCCTGGACGGCCTGGCCCAGACCCGCTTCTATATCGAGTTCACCGCCTTAAGCCTGTGGAAGATCATCCAGCGGGTGGTGCCCGCCTCCCAGCTCGGCGGCCCCATCCTCATCGCCCAGATGGCGGGCCAGCAACTGAAGACCGGCTGGCTGCACCTCATGTCCTTCATGGCGGTGCTCTCGGTAAACTTAGGGATCATCAACCTCTTTCCCATCCCCATCCTGGATGGCGGCCATATCCTCTTCTTTTCGGTCGAGGCCCTGCGCCGCAAACCCCTGACCCTGCGCGCCCAGGGCATCCTGCAGCAGGTGGGCATCGTCCTCTTGGGCTCGCTGATGCTGCTCGCCTTCTACAACGACCTGGCCCGGCTGTTCGCCAAGGGTTGAGCGATGGCCCGGCACGGCAAGGCGGAGGCGGCCCCTCCGCGCCTCTTGGCGCTCGAAAATTCCGGCCCCACGGTCAGCGTGGCCCTGGTCTGTCCCGGACTGTGCCTGGCCGAGATCTCGCTTGCCGTGGGCGACACCCTCTCCCGCCGGCTGCTGCCCGGTATCCGGCAGGTGATGGAGGATACCGCCACCAATTGGGAGACAATCGACGCCATCGCGGTCAGCGCCGGGCCGGGCAGCTTCACCGGCCTGCGCCTCGGTCTGGCCACTGCCAAGGCCCTGGTCATGGCTACCGGCAAGCCACTGATCGCGGTGAGTAGCGTTACGAATCTGGCCCGGCAGCTGCCCTGGACGGAACGCCTGCTCTGCCCGGTGATCGACGCCCGGCGGGGCGAGGTCTATACCGCCTTCTACCGTTGCGACGCCCTTGGCGTGCCGCGCCGCCTAGGCCCGGTCGCGGCCCGGCGGCCCGAGGAGCTGATAGAGATGATCGAGGGCGAGGTGCTGTTCGTGGGGGATGGGATCAGACTCTACCGGGAGCTGTGGCGGGCGGGGCTGGGCGGACGGGCCAGTTTCGCCGATCCGGGGCTCTTCTTTCCTCGGGCCTCGGCCCTGGGGCTCGCGGCGCTTGAGAAGTGGCGGGTTGGAGAATTTATCGACCCGGTGCTGGGTGAGCCCGAGTATATCCGGGGTCCGGAGCTGGGGCTGCCGGTGGCGGGGCCGCCGGCCTAGTCGCCCTCGAACTCGATGAGCGAGAACACCTGGTAGCCCTTCTCCCGCAGCCGTTTCTCCCCGCCCACGTCGGGCAGGTTGACGATGAAGGCCATCTCGGCCACCACCCCGCCCAGCTTCTCCACCAGGGCGGCGGCGGCCAGGGCGGTGCCGCCGGTGGCCAGCAGGTCATCGACCAGGAGCACCCGGGCCCCGGCGGGGAAGGCGTCCTTGTGGATCTCGATGGTGTCGGTGCCGTACTCCAGGCTGTACTCCTGGCTTACCACCTCGGCTGGTAGTTTCCCCGCCTTCCTGATGGGCGCGAACCCCTTGCCCAGGGTGTAGGACAGGGCCCCGCCCATGATGAATCCCCGAGCCTCGATGCCGGCGATCACGTCGTACTGCACCTCCTTGGAGATGTAGCGCTGGGTGAAGTTGTCGATCATCAGCCGGAAGCCCACCGGGTCCTTGAGCAGGGTGGTGATGTCGCGGAAGACGATGCCCTTCTTGGGGTAGTCGGGGATGGAGCGAATCCGGGATTTAATTGACATTTATCCTCCTCGTCTGGTTGCTAGCGCTGACAGATGTCGTCGTAGGCGGCGATCTTGGGGATGGCGGCGACGAACAGCCGGATGACGTTGTGGGCGTTTTTGCGCATGGTGTCCACGATCATCTCCCAGGTCACCGGCGCCTCCTCCTCGTGCCAGCAGTCGTAGTCGGTGGACATGGCCGCGGTGGCGTAGTGCATCTTCTGCTCCCGGGCCAGGTTGACCTCCGGCACGGTGCTCATGTTGATGACATCGGCGCTCCAGGCCCGAAACATGTGGCTCTCGGCCTTGGTCGAGAAGCGCGGGCCCTCGACGGTGATCACCGTCTTGTCGCTGTGGGCGGGGATGCCCAGCTCGGCGGCGGTCTCGGCCAGCAGCCGCCGGAGATGGGGGCAGAAGGGCTCGGCCATCGGGGTGTGAACCACCGGCCCCCGGTCGAAGAAGGTGGTCTCGCGTCGGCGGGTGAAGTCGATGAACTGGCCGGGGAACACCAGGTGCCCAGGGGCGATCTCGCGGCGCAGGGAGCCCACCGCGGTGGCGGCCAGGATATGGGTGCAGCCCTGGGATTTCAAGGCCCAGATGTTGGCCCGGAAGTTCACCCCGCTGGGGTAGATGGCGTGATCCCGGCCATGGCGGGCCAGCACCGCCACCGGCACCTTGCCGATGGTGCCGCAGACGAGCGGGGCGGAGGGGTCGCCGTAGGGGGTCGTCACCTCGATGTCCTGGGGCTCGGCCAGGATTTCGGGGTTGTCGAGCCCGGAGCCGCCAATGATGCCCACCTTAACCATCTCTCTCCTCCTCATGCCTGGGCGGCCCGCCGGGCTTGGCCGTCTGTCCGGCCCGGCGGCGGATCGCCGTCTGCTGATTTACCCATCCCCCCGTCGCCTGTCAAGTTGAAAGCGGCGGCCAAGACCGGGATCGCCGACTCCCACATTGTTACCCCGCCCTCTGGCGGCCCTTGATAAACCGGCAAAATTCCAGGTAGGCGGCGGGCAGGGTGCGTTTCTTGTGTTGCAGCAGGTAAAAGGAGCGGCGCATTTCCTCCTGCTGCCAGCGTAACTCCCGCAGCCGGCCCTGGGCCAGTTCCTCTTGCACCGCGAGATGGGAGATGATGGTGGCCCCCAGCCCCTGCTTCACCGCCTCCTTGATGGCGGCGGTGGCGCTGAACTCCGCCACTACCTGCGCCCTGGAAAGGCTGATTCCCTGTCGGGCCAGGCCCGCCTCCATCGCCTGCCGGGTGCCGGAGCCCTGCTCGCGGAGGACAAAGGGCAGGCGGCTCAACTCGGCCCCGGTGATTCGCCGCTTGCGGCTCACCGCCGGGGCCGCCACCAGCACCAGACGATCCTGGAACAGTTCCTCGTAGCCGAGGGCGGCATGGGTGATCCGGGCGCCGACGATCCCACACAACAGCTCGTGCCGCAGCACCATGGCGGTGATGCGGGCCGAATCCTCGACGATCACCCGGAAGGATACCTTGGGGTGCCGGTCACGGAACTCCTTGACCAGTTCGGGCAGGGTATAGGTGCCGGGGATGGTGCTGGCCCCGAGGACGATCTCGCCCGCCAGCTCCCGCTCGCCGCGCAGCTCACCCGCCAGCCGGGCGACGTCTTCCAAGAGCTGCGAGGCCCTGGCGAACAGGATTTCCGCCTCCCTGGTAGGGGCCACCAGACGGCCCAGGCGGTCGAAGAGGGTGCAGCCCAATTCCCGTTCCAGGGTCTTGACGTGTTCGCTCACCGTTGGCTGACTGATACGAACCTCCCCGGCCGCCTTGGTGAAGCTCCGGTGCCGGTAAACGGCGGCGAAGACGCGTAGTTGGTGCAAATCCATAGCAAGGTGCCTTCGTTGATAGGTATTATCGATTTGACTTATCTCCTTTCCCTATTATTCTGCGGCCCACCGTTTGTAAACCAAAATGGTAACTATCCAGCTTAGTGCCGCAGAATTGGCATCTACTGGGAACCGTAACTATTCAGCCGCGCCCCAGATGCGCGAAACCAGCCGGCGAGCTATACTTTCGGTATGTGAGCCGGCTGGTGACAAAGCAGATGGGGTGCGGCTGGATAGTTACCCAAAATGTGCTTGGCCAAGCCAACCGGAGGAGGCGCAAACCTATGGAGCAGTTTGAGATCAAGGCCTATCCCGCCCTGTGGGAGGGGCTGGGAATGGAGGTGGCGAGATTCGAGAAGTCGCGGCAGATGCTAGGCGAGATGTACCGCAAGATCTATCTCTCGCAGCCCAACCGCCCGGCGGGCATGGGCTATTTCGACGCCCTGATGGCGGAGATCTTCGGGGGCCGGATCGAGGAGATGCTGGCGGTGAAGCGGGCGGGTCGGCCGGTGGTCGGCACCTTCTGCGTCTATATCCCCGAGGAGGTGGTGGTGGCCGCGGGCGGGGTCTGCGTCGGCCTGTGCGGCGGCTCCCAGGGGCCCATCCCCGACGCCGAGAAGGTCCTGCCCCGCAACATCTGCCCGATGGTCAAGTCGGCCTACGGCTTCAAGGCGGCCCGGATCTGCCCTTACTTCCAGACCGTGGACTTCGTTTACGGGGAGACCACCTGCGACGCCAAGAAGAAGACCTGGGAGTTGCTGAACCGGCTGGTGCCCACCCACGTCATGGAGATCCCGCAGATGAAGCGGGAGCGGGACAAGGCCCTGTGGCTGGCGGAGGTGCGGGACTTCAAGGCCAAGGTGGAGGAGGTGGCTGGGGCGGCCATCACCGCCGGCGAGCTGGGGGCGGCGATTAAGCTGATCAACGACAAGCGGCGGGCCTTGCAGCGTCTGGCCCGACTGCGCGGCAAACGCCCCTCGCCGATCAGCGGCAAG
The DNA here is from genome assembly GCA_021789795.1 of Deltaproteobacteria bacterium. Classification (GTDB taxonomy): domain Bacteria; phylum Desulfobacterota; class Desulfobulbia; order Desulfobulbales; family VMSU01; genus VMSU01. Next base: position 9,450 of record JAJYJA010000072.1, read on the forward strand.
GACGCCCTGCTGATCGAGCAGATCGCCTTTTACGACGAGCCGGGCCGGTTCAGCCGCAAGTTAAACGAGCTGTGCGACGAACTGGAGGAGCGGGTGCAAGGCGGCTTGGGCGCGGTTGCCGACAGCGCCCCCAGGGTGATGCTCTCGGGCACCCCGATGGCCCTGCCCAACTGGAAGGTGCATCATCTGCTGGAGACGGCGGGGGCGGTGGTGGTGAACGAGGAGAGCTGCATCGGCAGCCGTTACTTCAAGGATCTGATCGACGAGGGGCCGGACCGTCTTGAGGCCCAACTGACGGCGCTTACCGAGCGGTATATGCAAATCGACTGCTCCTGCTTCACCCCCAACGACGAGCGGGTCGAGCAGGTGCTAACAGAGTATCGGCAATCCCAGGCCCAGGGCATCTTGCACTACTCGCTGCAATTCTGCCACACCTACAACATCGAGGAGATCAAGATCCGCGAGGCCTGCGAGCGGGAGGGCATCCCCTACCTGGCCATCGAGAGCGACTACTCGCCGGAGGATACCGGCCAGCTGCAAACCAGGATCGAGGCCTTCCTGGAGCAGATCCGGGAGGCCGCGTGCTGATCGGCATCGATCTGGGCTCCCGGGCCATCAAGCTGGTGGCCCTGGCCGATGGGGCCTGGCTTCAGTCCGAGGCCCAGGAGAGCGGTTTTGATCCCCGGCGCCAGGCCTTGGCCATGCTCGAAAAATACCCGGCCAGCCGGGTGGTGGCCACCGGTTACGGCCGGCATCTGGCCCAGCGGCATTTTGCGAGCGAGGCGATCACCGAGATCAAGGCCCACGCCTTGGGCGCCCGGCATCTCTTCCCCGAGTGCTCCACCATCCTCGATGTCGGGGGCCAGGATTGCAAGGTGATCAGGCTGGATCGGGCCGGACGGGTGGTGAACTTCCAGATGAACGACAAGTGCGCCGCTGGCACGGGAAGATTTTTGGAAATCATGGCCGCCACCCTGGGATACGACCTGGTGGAATTCGGGGCCGCGGCCCTCTCCTCCCGGCACGAGACGGCCATCAACAGCATGTGCGCGGTGTTCGCCGAATCGGAGGTCATCTCGATGAAGAACGCAGGCCTCCCGCCCGCCGATATCGCCCGGGCGGTGCACCTGTCGGTGGCCAACCGGCTGGCCGCCATGCTCAACCGGGCCGCGCCCGCCGGCGGGCCGCTGGTATTCTCCGGCGGGGTGGCCAAGAACCCCTGCCTGGTGGCCCTGCTGACCAGGCAGACCGGCGCCCCGGTGCTGGTGCCTCCCTCCCCGGCCCTGGTGGGCGCCTTGGGCGCGGCGCTGTACGCCCAAGGCGCCTAGAAGCTCAACCTCGGCAGCCGGGTGGCTCAATCCTGGTCGAGCGGCTCCTTGATGCTGATGGCGCCGCGCAGGTCGCCCAACTGGTAGTCGGTGGCCAGGTCGTGGGGATAGCGCTCGCTGAGCACCTTGCGCACCTCGGGCGCGATCTGGGACTCGGGGCCGTGGCAGGCGAGACAGGGGGGCTTCATCGCTATCGCCTTCAGGTAGCGGAAAAATTTCCCCGCCGGCTCGTTAACCACCTCGGAGAAGCTCATCTTGTCGATGTCCTCGCCCTGCGAGGCGCGTTCCGCAAAGTCCATGAGGGCCT
>JAJYJA010000073.1 GCA_021789795.1 Deltaproteobacteria bacterium
TTGGCGCAGCAAGGCGCGGATAAGAAAAGGCTCCTTTTAACAGGGCTTACTGGAAGGTTTTTTGATGAACACTATTGACAGATGGCCACATAAGAAAAACAGGGATTACGGATGATCCGTAATCCCTGTTCGAATAAAAAAGGGATTCAGTAATTTACTGAATCCCTTAGTTGCCACTGTGGCGGGGCCGACCGGGCTCGAACCGGCGACCTCCGGCGTGACAGGCCGGCGTTCTAACCAACTGAACTACGACCCCGCAAAACCTAGCTAATTCGTTATGTTTGGTGGGCGGTACAGGGTTTGAACCTGTGACCCCCGGCTTGTAAGGCCGATGCTCTCCCAACTGAGCTAACCGCCCAGTGCTTGGCTGGCGAGTATTTAACAGCCGGCCCCTGGCAAGTCAAGACAATTTTGAGTCTTGGCCGGTCAGTGGGAGACGTTGGCCGCGGGCTGAGCGGCCTCGGGCCTGGGGATGATGATGTCGGGGCAGAACAGCGGGTCGGCGCAGGCCTTAAACAGCGCCTCGCCCTCCGGGAGCACCAGGGCCTTGGCCAGCACCTCGTCCACGTGCTCCACCAGTTCGACGGTCAGGTGGCGCAGGATCTTAGCCGGCACGTCCCTGAGGTTGCGCTCGTTCTCCTTGGGGATCAGCACCCGGGAGATGTTGCCCCGGCGGGCGGCCAGCAGTTTTTCGGTCAGGCCGCCGATGGGCAGCACCCGGCCCCGGAGGGTGACCTCGCCGGTCATGGCCAGGTCGCGGCGTACCGGCGCCTTGAGCAGGGCCGAGACGATGGAGGTGGTCATGGTGATGCCGGCGGAGGGCCCGTCCTTGGGGATGGCGCCCTCGGGGACGTGGACGTGGATGTCGAGTTTCTGGTAGAAGTCGGTGGCGATGCCCAGGCGGGTAGAGCGCGAGCGCACGTAGCTCAAGGCGGCCTGGGCCGACTCCTGCATCACCTCGCCCAGCTTGCCGGTGATGGTCAGCTTGCCGCTGCCGGGCATGAGCACGGTCTCGATCTGCAACAGCTCGCCGCCTACCTCGGTCCAGGCCAGGCCGGTGGCCAGACCCACCGCGTCCCGGTCCTCGGCCAGGCCGAAGCGGTATTTGGGGGTGCCCAGATGCTTGGCCACCCCGGCGCCGGTCACCCGGTAGCAGGCCTTGGTCTGGTTGGCCTTCTGCCGCTGGCGGGCGATCTTGCGGTAGATGCTGGCAATGCTGCGCTCCAGGTTCCGCACCCCCGCCTCCCGGGTGTAGCGGCGGATGATCTCCAGGAGGGCGTCGTTGGAGAAGGCCACGTCGCCGCTGGCAAAGCCGTTGGCGGCCATCTGCTTGGGCACCAGGAAGTCCTGGCCGATCGCCAGCTTGTCCTCCTCGGTGTAGCCGTCGAGCTTGATGATCTCCATCCGGTCTTGCAGGGGGGCCGGGATGGCGTTTAGGCTGTTGGCGGTGGTGATGAAAAAGATGTCCGACAGATCGTAGTCGAGGTCCAGATAGTGGTCGTTGAAGGCCATGTTCTGCTCGGGATCGAGCACCTCGAGCAGGGCGGCGGAGGGGTCGCCCCTGAAGTCCATGCTCATCTTGTCCACCTCGTCCAGGCAGAAGACCGGGTTGTTGACCTTGACCTTCTGGAGCGACTGGAGGATCTTGCCGGGCATGGCCCCGATGTAGGTGCGGCGGTGGCCCCGGACCTCGGCCTCGTCCCGCACCCCGCCCAGCGACAGGCGGACGAACTGCCGGTTCATGGCCCTGGCCACCGACTTGCAGAGCGAGGTTTTGCCCACCCCCGGCGGGCCCACCAGGCAGAGGATCGGCCCCTTGATCTTCTTGACCTGGGCCTGGACCGCCAAGAACTCCAGGATGCGCTCCTTGGCCTTGGCAAGCCCGAAGTGCTCGCGCTCCATGACCTCCTCGGCGGCGACAATGTCGATGCTGGCGTTGGTCTTGGCCTTCCAGGGCAGGCTTAAGATGCAGTCGATGTAGTTGCGGACCACCGTCGCCTCGGCGGAGGAGGGCGGCATGAGCTTCAACTTCTTTAGTTCCTGCAAGGCCTTGTCGTGGGCGGCGGCGGGCAGTTTCTTCTTCTTGATCGCCGTCTCCAGGACGCCCAACTCCTCCTCGACGGCGTCCTGGCCATCGCCCATCTCCTTCTTGATGACCTTGATCTGCTCGGCGAGATAGTAGTCCCGCTGATTCTTCTCCATCCGTTTTTTGACCTTGGAGCGGATGTCGCCCTCCAGGGAGTCGATCTCGATCTCCCGGTGGATGATCCCCAAGACCGTCTGGAATCGGGCCTCCAGGGCCACGATGGCGAGGAGGTTCTGCTTCTCCTCGCTGCCGATGGGCAGGTGGGAGCTTAGGACATCGATGAACTTGCCGGGATCGGTGATCTTCTCCAGGGTGTTTAACACCTCGGCGGGCACCTTCTTGTTCTTGGCGGCGTAGTCCCGGAAGCTGTTCAGCAGCTCGCGGCGGTAGGCCACCGACTGGTACTCGGTGAAATCCCCCTCCTCCAGTTCCTCGGCCTGCACCATGAAGAAGGCGGGATTCTGGACAAAGGCGTGGATCCTCGCCCGTCGCTTGCCCTCCACCAGGGCCTTGATGGTGCCGTCCGGCAGTCTGAGCAGTTGCAGGACGTTGGCCACGGTGCCGATCTGGTTCACGTCCTTGGTCTGGGGATCGTCAACCGCCGGGTCGCGCTGGGTGGAGAGCATGATCTCCACCCGGTTGGTCATGGCGTGCTCCAGGGCCTTGATCGACCGGCCCCGGCCCACGATTAGCGGCGCCACCATGTGGGGGAAGACCACGATGTCGCGCAGCGGCATCATGGGTAATAGCTGTGATTCGTGTGCCTCGGTCATGGTATTTTACTAGGCGCTTTTCTGTTCGTTCTCGTAGAGGACGACCGGGTAGTCGCCGTTTAGGATCACCTGCTCGCTGATCACGCACTCCCGGACGTTCTCCTGGGAGGGCAGCTCGTACATTACCTCCAGCATCGCCTCCTCCATCACCGAACGCAGGCCCCGGGCCCCGGACTTGCGCTTGACCGCCTCCTTGGCGATGGCGGTGAGCGCCCCCTCGGTGAAGCGCAGCCGGATGTGGTCGTACTCGAAGAGTTTTTCGTACTGCTTGGTCAAGGCGTTCTTGGGTTCGCGCAGGATGCGGATCAGATCCGCCTCGTCCAGCTCGTTCATGGTGGCGATTACCGGCAGCCGGCCCACGAACTCCGGGATCAATCCGAAGCGCAGCAGGTCTTCCGGCTGCACCGTGGCCAGGATCTCGCCCATCTTCTTCTTGCTCTCGCTCACCACCTTGGCCCCGAAGCCCATGGACTTGGTGCCGGTGCGCCGCTTGATGACCCCCTCCAGGCCGACGAAGGCGCCGCCGCAGATGAACAGGATGTTGCTGGTGTCTAGCCGCACGTACTCCTGCTGGGGGTGCTTTCGCCCACCCTTGGGGGGAATGGCGGCCACCGTGCCCTCGATGATCTTGAGCAGGGCCTGTTGCACCCCTTCGCCGGAGACGTCCCGGGTGAGGGAGGCGGAGTCGGATTTCTTGGCGATCTTGTCGATCTCGTCGATATAGACGATGCCCCGGCTGGCCCGCTCCAGGTCTTGATCCGCCGCCTGCAGGAGGTTGACCAGGATGTTCTCCACGTCCTCGCCCACGTAGCCGGCCTCGGTCAGGGTGGTGGCGTCGGCCATGCCGAAGGGCACATTCAAGATCCGGGCCAGGGTCTGGGCGAGCAGGGTCTTGCCGCTGCCGGTGGGCCCGATCAGGATGATGTTGCTCTTCTGTAACTCGACCCCGCCGTCGTCAATCCCCTGCTTGTGGCTGTGGATGCGCTTGTAGTGGTTGTGCACCGCCACCGACAGCACCCGCTTGGCGTGTTCCTGGCCGATGACATACTCGTCCAGCCGCGACTTGATCTCCTTGGGTTTCAAGAGCAGATCCTGGGCCGTCTGGGAGGCGTTTGGTGCCTCCTGGCCCTGATCCTCCTGGACGATGTCGTTGCACAGGTCGATGCACTCGTCGCAGATGAAGACGTTGGGGCCGGCGATCAGCTTTTTCACCTCGTCCTGGCGCTTGCCGCAGAAGGAGCAGACCAGGTGGTCGTCGTCGTTCTGTTTGGCCATGGTCAGTTGCCCTCCGGGTTCTGGCGGCGGGTCAGCACCTTGTCCACCAGGCCGTAGGCCTTGGCCTCGCTGGCGCCCATGAAGAAGTCCCGTTCGGTGTCGCGCTGGATGCGGGCCACCTTCTGGCCGGTGTGCTGGGCCAGGATCTTGTTTAAGTCCTGGCGCAGGCGCAGGATCTCCTTGGCGTGGATGTCGATGTCGGTGGCCTGGCCCTGGAAGCCGCCCATGGGCTGGTGGATCATGACCCGCGAGTTGGGCAGGGCGTAGCGCTTGCCCTTGGCGCCGGCGGCTAGCAACACCGCCCCCATGCTGGCCGCCTGGCCGATGCACAGGGTGGCGATGTCGCACTTGACGTAGTTCATGGTGTCGTAGATCGCCATGCCCGAGCTGACCAGCCCCCCCGGCGAGTTGATGTAAAAGGTGATGTCCTTGTCCGGGTCCTCGGCCTCCAGGAAGAGGAACTGGGCCACGATGAGGTTGGCCACCTCGTCGTTGACCCCGGTGCCCAGGAAGACGATCCGCTCCTTGAGCAGCCGGGAGAAGATGTCGTAGGCCCGCTCGCCCCGGGGGCTCTGCTCGACCACCATGGGGATCAGGTTCATGCGGCAGCCTCCGTGGCCGGGGCGGGGGTAAAGGTGACCTTGGCCGACTGGCGCAGGAAGGCCACGATCTTTTCGTTTAGCAGCTCGTTCATGAAGGGCAGCAGGTTGTTGCGGCCCTGGAAGTACTCCTTGACCTCGTCGATCTTCATCCCGTACTGGTTGGCGATGCGCTGGTAGGCTTGATTGATGTCGTCCTTGGAGAGCTTGATCTCCTCCACCTCGGCGATCTTTTTCAAGATGAAATCGCCCTTCACCCGCCGCTCCGCCGCGTCCTTGAAGTTCTCGGCCATTGTTTCCCGGCTGAGCCCCATCATCTCCAGGGTCAGGTTCTGGCGTTCGAGGTTGGACTCGAAGTCCTTGGCCAGGGAGTCGATCTCGTAGGCCACCAGCCGGGCCGGCAGCGCGAAGTCGTGGGCGTCGATTAACTTTTTCATCACCTGGTCGGCGAGGTCGCCATCCACGGTCTTCCCCTTCTCCTGGCGGATTTTCTCCGCAATCCGGGCGCGTAATTCGGCCAGGGTGTTGCAGTCCTCGTGCACGTCCTTGGCGAAGTTGTCGTCTAAGGCCGGCAGCACCCGCTCCTTGATGTCCTTCACCGTCACCTGGAAGCGCACCGTCTTGCCGGCCAGGATGCTGTTGGCGAAGTCGGCGGGGAAGGTAATCTCCCGGCTGCTCTCCTCGTTAAGATTCAGGCCGATCAGGGCGCCTTCGAACTCCTGGCCGTGGCGGCCCGAGCCGATGTCCACCGGGTAGTCGTGGCCGCCCACGTGCGGCAGGGGCTTGTCATTCTCGTAGCCCTGGAAGTCGATGACGATCAGGTCGTCCTGCTGGACGGGCCGCCCGGCCGCCGCCCGCAGGGGGGCCAGCTCCCGCCGGGTGGACTCGATCGCCCGGTCGATCTCCGCCTCGCTCACCGAGATTTCGGGGTGCTCCACCTCGACGCCCTTGTAGTTGCCGAGCTCGAACTCGGGCTTGACCTCCACCTCGGCCTGATAGGAGAAGCTGCCATCGGCCCCGAAATCGAAGCTCTTGATGTCGGGATGGACTACCGCCTCCAGCTTGACCTGGCTTAGGGCATCGAAATAGGTCTCCTGGATCAGTTCCTCGCTCACCTCGTTTTTTACCCGGTCGGCGAAGGTCTTCTTCAGCACCTGCATCGGCGTCTTGCCCTTGCGGAAGCCCTTCAGGCTAACCTGGGACTGCAATTTTTGGTACGAGGCGTCCAGCCTGGGTGCGACTACCTCCTTGGGCAGGGTTATCTTCAGTGATCTTCTCAGGGAACTGAGATTTTCCACAGCTACTTCCATTAATCTTTCCTCTCTAATTTTTATGTTGATAAGGGCGGCGGGCCGACCGGATGTTTGTGGGCCATGGTTTTCCCGGCCAGATACCGTTAAGACGCCTGGGAAGTGGGGTGGCCGGCGGGTCGGGCGGGTTGCAATGCACGATGTGGTGCGAGAGGGGGGAATCGAACCCCCAACCACTCACGTGGGCTGGATTCTAAGTCCAGTGCGTTTACCAATTTCACCACTCTCGCAGGATTGCCAAAATAATCAACTTTACCAGGCCAGTCAAGCGCGGCGGACAAATAAATCAATTGACATCCCTCGGGTTCCCTGCTAGCTAATATCGTTTTCTTGCCTCCGTCCGGCCCGACCTTACCCGTGGAATCCTTATTAAAGATCATGACCTCTCCCCCCCGTTTTCTTCCCGACGCCCGCGCCACCCTGATCGGCAGCCTGCCGGTGGCCGATTACCGCCAGGCGCTCGACCTGATCCTGGCCCACACCCCGGAGATCCCGCTCTGGCCGCAGTTGCCCCTGGCCAACCCCAGGGAGCGGATGATGAGCCAGTTTGTCGAGGGCCTGCCAGGGGTCGTGGAGACGGAGGAGCGCACCTGGTTCGACCTGGGAGGCGCTGATTTCGCCGATCAGCAGCTGTCGTTTTACGAGGATTATCTCAGGGTAACGGAGGACCAGGCCGCCACCTTGGGTTCCCGCTTCGCCGTCTCTTCGGAGCGGGCCCGGGGTATCTACGAGCTTAAGGAGCGCGCCGTCCGCCTGCCTGGCCTGGCGGCGGTCAAGGGGCAGATCACCGGGCCCTTCACCCTGCTTACCGGGCTTGTGGATCAAAATCGCCGCGCCGGCTACTACGACGACAACTTCCGGGAGATGGCGGTAAAATCCCTGGCCATGAAGGCCGCCTGGCAGGTGGAGTTCCTGAAGTCGGCTCAGGCCCCGGTGCTGGTCTTCATCGACGAGCCGGCCCTGGCCGGGCTGGGCTCCTCGGCCTTCATCGGCATCGACCAGGCGGCCATCGCCAGCGATTTGACAGAGGTGATCTCCGCCATCCGCCGTTCCGGGGGGCTGGCCGGTATCCACGTCTGCGCCAACACCGATTGGGAGTTCCTCCTTGCCCTGGCCCCGGACATTTTGAGCTTCGACGCCTACGGCTTCTTCGACCGGCTCATTGCCGACCGGGGCCGGGTGCGGGCGTTCCTGGCCCAGGGCGGCATCCTGGCCTGGGGGCTCGTGCCCACCGCCGAGGAGCAGGTGATCCGGGCCGAGACCTGCGATTCCCTGCTCGATCGCTGGGAGCGGCAGAGCGAGATGCTCACCGGCGAGGGCTGGGACAAGGCGGCCCTGGCCCGCCAGACCCTGATCACCCCCAGTTGCGGTACTGGCTCCCTGTCCCTTAAGGCGGCGACCAGGGTGCTGGAGCTGACCCGCGACCTCTCGGCGGCCATCCGCGCCCGCCATGGCGGCTGAAACCAGGACGCAACCACACCATTTTAAGGCGGTCACCAGATGGAAGAACTAAATCAACTGCTCTTGCAGCGACGCAACAAGGCCCAGCAATTGGCGGAGTTGGGCGTCAACCTCTACGCCAACGACTACCTGCCCAGCCACCGCATCCACGAGGTGCTGGCCGAGGCCGGGGAGAGCGGCGCCACCCACTTGGGCGACGGCCCCGAGTACGCCATCGCCGGGCGGATCATGTCCATTCGCAGCTTTGGCAAGGCGGCCTTTATCCACCTGCAAGACGCCTCGGGCCGGATGCAGGTCTATGTAAAGAAGGACGCCCTGGGCGAGGCGGAATACGCGGTGTTCAAGAAGCTCGACATCGGCGACATCGTGGGCGCCAAGGGGCCGTTGTTCACCACCAAGGCCGGCGAGCTGTCGATCGCCGCCCATGTCGTTAAGCCGCTCACCAAGTCGCTTCGGCCCCTGCCCGAGAAGTTTCACGGCCTAACCGACGTGGAGACCAGATACCGCCAGCGCTATCTCGATCTGATTGTCAACCCCGAGGTCAAGGACACCTTCAGGAAGCGGGTGGAGATCATCCGCCTGATCCGGGATTTCCTGAACAACCGCGGCTTCATGGAGGTGGAGACCCCCATGATGCACCCCATCGCCGGCGGGGCCACCGCCCGGCCCTTTCGCACCCACCACAACGCCCTGGACATGGGCCTCTACCTGCGCATCGCCCCGGAGCTTTATCTGAAGCGTCTCCTGGTGGGCGGCTTCGAGCGGGTGTTCGAGATCAACCGCAACTTCAGAAACGAGGGGCTTTCCACCCGCCACAACCCGGAATTCACCATGCTGGAGTTCTATCAGGCCTACGCCACCTACCACGACCTCATGGATTTGACCGAGGAGATGATCTCCTGGATCGCGAGCGAGGTCTTGGGCACCACCCAGATTGCCTACCAGGGTCAGGAGGTCGATCTCACCCCGCCCTGGCGGCGTTACACCATGGACGAGGCCCTGACCGCGGTGGCCGGTATCCCCGCCCAGGTGCTGGCCGACCCGGACCAGGTCATGGCGGCCGCCAAGGCCCACGGCATCCAACTGGACGCGAAGGCGGGGCCGGGCAAGGCCAAGACCGAATTGTTCGAACTGCTGGTGGAGGAAAAGTTGATCGACCCCACCTTCGTCACCGCCTACCCCCTCGAGGTCTCGCCGCTTGCCCGCCGTAACGCCCAGGATCCCTCGGTCACCGACCGCTTCGAGCTGTTCATCACCGGTCGGGAGATGGCCAACGCCTTCAGCGAGCTGAACGACCCCCTGGACCAGCGCCAGCGGATGGAGCAACAAATCGCCAACCGGGGCGACGACGAGGAGATCTCCCCCGAGCTGGACACCGATTTCCTGCGGGCCCTGGAGTACGGGATGCCGCCCGCCGCCGGCCAGGGCATCGGCATCGACCGGCTGGTGATGCTCTTAACCGACAGCCCCTCCATCCGGGACGTCATCCTCTTCCCCCACATGCGGCCCGAGGGCCAGGCTTAAGCCGCCATGCGCTTTGAATGGTTCGTTAGCCTCCGCTACCTGCGGGCCAAGCGGAAGCAGAACTTCATCTCCCTGATCTCGGTGATCTCGGTGGCGGGGGTGGCCATCGGGGTAATGGCCTTGATCATCGTCCTCTCGGTGATGACCGGGTTTTCCGATCAGCTGCGGGACAAGATCCTGGGCATCAACTCCCACATCGTGGTGCAGCGGGTGGATGGGGCGATGCCCGACTACCAGGCGGTGCGACGGGAGATCGAGACCCGCATCCCCGGCGTGGTGGCCACCACCCCCTACGTCATCGCCCAGACCATGATCACCAACGGCGCCGCTGGCACCGGCGCCATCCTGCGCGGGCTCGATCCCGACAGCGCCGACCGGGTGCTCGCCCTCGACCGCCACATCAAGGGCTGCCGGATCGCCGACCTGAAGCGCCCGCTTGGCCCCTCCAATCTTCCTGGCATTATTCTCGGGGTCGAGCTGGCCAAGCAGCTCAGGGTCTTCAAGGGCAGCCGGGTGCGGCTGATGTCCACCGGCGGGGAGCTGTCCCCCATCGGCATCCTGCCTCGGATCAAGACCTGCGAGGTGATTGGCATCTTCAAGACCGACATGTACGAGTACGACTCCGGCCTGGCCTATGTCTCCATGCCCACGGCCCAGGACTTTCTGGAGTTGAACGGCGCGGCGCAGGGGGTGGAGATCAGGCTGCGGGACATCTTCGCGGCCCATGCCCTGGCCCGCCAGATCGAGCAACTCCTGGGGCCGGGGGTGGTGGCCCGGGATTGGATCAGCCAGAACAAGAGTCTGTTTTCGGCCCTGGAGCTGGAGAAGAAATCGATGTTCATCATCATCACCCTGGTGGTGGTGGTGGCGGCCTTCAACATCGTCAGCACCCTGATCATGGTGGTGATCGAGAAGAACAAGGATATCGCCATCTTGAAGTCGATGGGCGCCACCGCCCGCCAGATCATGAAGATCTTTATCTACGAGGGCCTGATCATCGGGCTGTCCGGCACCGCCTCCGGCATCGCCGGCGGGCTGTTCGTCTGCGATCTCTTGCGGCGCTACAAGTTCATCAAGCTGCCGGACGTCTATCCCCTCTCCACCCTGCCGGTGGAGGTGGTGCCCAGGGACGTGCTGCTCATCTCGAGCTGCGCGGTGCTCATCACCCTGCTCGCCACCCTCTACCCGTCCTGGCAGGCGGCCAAGATCGACCCGGCCACCGCCCTGCGTTATGAGTAATTCCCAACCCATCCTGACCGCCCGGGGCCTGGTCAAATCCTTTGTCACCACCACCCGGATCGAGATCCTCAAGGGGCTGGACCTCGAAATCGGGGCGGGGGAGATGATCGCCGTGGTCGGGGCCTCGGGTTCGGGCAAGACCACCCTGCTCAACATCCTGGGCACCCTGGAGCGCCCGGACGCCGGGGAGTTGCGGTTTGCGGGCCAGGACATCCTGGCCCGGAGCGACGACGAGCTGAGCCGCTTCCGCAACCAGTCGATCGGCTTCATGTTCCAGTTCCACCACCTGCTGCCGGAGTTCGACGCCTTGGAGAACGTGATCATGCCGGGGATCATCGCCGGTCACGACCGGGGCCGGCTTAAACGGCGGGCCGAGGAGTTGCTGGCCAAGATGGGGCTCGCCGACCGGGGCCGGCACAAGGTGGGCGAACTGTCCGGTGGCGAGCAGCAGCGGGTCTCCCTGGCCCGGGCGCTGATCATGCGGCCCGCCATCCTCCTGGCCGACGAGCCCACCGGCAACCTCGACCCGCAGGCCGGGCTGATGGTCTTCGAGCTGATGGCGGAGATGAACGCGCTTTTCGGCATGTCCACGGTCATGGTGACCCACAACCACGACCTGGCCCGGCGGATGGGCCGCTGCCTCACCCTGCGCGACGGCCGGCTGGGCTGAGCTGGTCGCCACTCGCCACCCTGGCGCAATAGGGATTGAAATCGACCCGTAAATACGGTACAAAACGACATTTTGGAGGGGCAAGGCCCCGCGCCGCGCCCCTGCCGACCA
>JAJYJA010000074.1 GCA_021789795.1 Deltaproteobacteria bacterium
ACCGCCAACGGCGCCATTCGCGCCTCGGCTATGTAGCGCCGGCCGTGTTCGCCAAAAACTTTGGCTCACAGCCAGCGTCCACTTTAAATATGAGTGTCCATTATTGACAGGACACCTCAGTTCATCGAAGCCTCCCTTCTCGTGACTTTGAGCGGTCCACGAGTCCGGAGGCTTCAATATTTTCCCGGAACTGTCAAACTTTGGTTGTCCCCCGGCAAAGCCGGGGGTTTACCTTAAGGAAATTAAGATGAAAAAATATCATCATAATCAATAATGAGATTATTAGAGGTAAATAATAAACGCTATTGCAGCACATGACAATTGCAGAAACAGCGACAACCAGCAGAATTTGCACTTCATATGGTTGAATATAAAGACAATCAATTCCATATTTAATTCTAGCTATACCAGCCTGATGAATATGATCATTTACAAAAGACAGCATGGAATTCCATATCGAATATATATTGCCACCAGAATGTAATATCGATATTGAGAACTGAAGCAAAAAAAATAAAACTGCGATAAATAAAACCGGCATTACATATATCAGCAAAGCCGATTTTTTCAATTTTCTCTTTTGTATCTTGGCGGCAGATAAACAAATGACAACAAGGACTGAAAATGCAAGGGCAATCAGTTTTGTGGATACTGCCAATCCCAACGCGACACCAGATATCCATAGTTGTATTTTCAGCCATATATTTTTCGATGTTAGTTTGCATCCGCTGGCATCTAAATTTGCAAGTTCTTCTTGCCATTGTTCAAGATGATTAATGCCAGAGATCATCATGGCGGCTGCTAAAATTTCTCCCAGAAAACTTGCATTCAAATATGCCAAGAGAGGCCAACATATTATCAGCAGACAGTAACCGATAAAACCTCTGATTGAATAGCTGTAAACGGAACTAACCATTACAGCCCCAATGGCACCAAGCGTCAGACTGCGCCCGACATCTAATCCGAATATCTTTATCATGCCAGCCATTAGGTACTGAACTGGGCCGTTGGTGGTTATCACCCCATTATATATTTTTGTCGGGATATATTTGCTTTGATAGGAAAATTTTCCCGCCAGGGATTGTGATACCTGGAAGTTAAAGGCATCATCAAATGCTATTGGCGTCATCCATGCGGCAGCGGAAATAACCGTGAAAAACAACAAACAAATTACAGCTCTGACAATCTTGTTACTAGAGGTATTTGGCTTTAAGTGCATCATTTTATAAAGAGCAGTTAGGAGTCAGGTCTTGTAATAACATAGGCAGTTAGGGGTCAGGTCTTGTAATAACATAGAGCCGGAACGCAACCGTGTGGACGCAAGATAGCCACCTAACCAGGATTCCCAGGCCCCGGTCAACCCTTTTCGTCCTTCCCGGCCCGCTGGCGCAGGATCTCCCGCCACTTGGTCAGCCGGTCCTTGACCACCGCCTCGTAGCCCCGGTTGGTGGGCTGGTAGTATCGTCGGCCCGCAAGCTCAGGCGGCAGATGTTCCTGGGTCACCAGGCCGTCCTCATGGTCGTGGGCGTACTGGTAGCCCTGGCCGTAGCCCAAGCCCTTCATCAGCCTGGTGGGGGCGTTGCGGATATGGAGCGGCACCTCCAGGCTGCCGGTCTCCCGGATGTCGTGCAGCACCTGGTTGTAGGCCCGGTAGATGGCGTTGCTCTTGGGGGCGGTGGCCAGATAGATCGCCACCTGGGCCAGGGCCAGTTCCCCCTCCGGCGACCCCAGGGTGTGATAGGCGTCCCGGCCGTGCAGGGCCAGCGCCAGGGCCTGGGGATCGGCGTTGCCGACGTCCTCAGAGGCAAAGCGGATCAGACGGCGGGCCACGTACAGCGGCTCCTCGCCCGCCGCCAGCATCCGGGCCAGCCAATAAAGCGCCCCGTCCGGGTCGCTGTCCCGCAAGCTCTTGTGCAGGGCCGAGATCAGGTTGTAGTGCTCCTCCCCGGTCTTGTCGTAACGCAGGCTGCGGCGCTGCAAGGCCTCTTCCACCGCCGCCAGGGTGATCCGGGGCCGCCCCTCCCCATCCGGCTCGGCCAGGGAGGCGGCGATCTCCAGACAGTTCAAGGCCACCCGGGCGTCGCCATCGGCCATCCTGGTCAGGTGCCGCCGGGCCGCCTCCTCCAGGATCAAGCCCCATCGTCCCAGACCGCGCTCCTGGTCGTGCAAGGCCCGCTCGATCACCTGCTCCAGCTCCTCCTCCGCCAGCGGCGAGAGCACCAGCACCCGGCAGCGAGACAAGAGCGGGGCGATGACGTTGAAGGATGGATTCTCGGTGGTGGCGCCGATTAAGATCAAGAGCCCGCTCTCCACGTGGGGCAGGAACCCGTCCTGCTGGGCCTTGTTGAAGCGGTGGATCTCGTCAACGAAGAGGACGGTCTGCGCCCCTTCCCGTTCGCGCAGCTCCTTGGCCTCGTCCACGATCCGGCGGATGTCCTTGACCCCGGAGAGCACCGCCGAAAAAAAGACGAAATGCGCCCCGCTCAGGGTGGCCAGAATCCGGGCCAGGGTGGTCTTGCCGGTGCCAGGCGGCCCCCAGAGAAGGAGCGACGGCAGGCTGCGCCGCTCGATCAGCCGGCCCAGGAGCTTGTCCCGGCCCACCAGATGCCCCTGGCCCACGAACTCGTCCAGACTCTTGGGCCGCATCCGCTCGGCGAGCGGGGTAAGGAGGGGGGCGCCGCTCATCCCGGATCACCGTTAACCAGGGCCAGCAGCCGATCGGCCAGCCGCTCGGCGGAAAAGACCAGGGACTCCAAATCGAGAAAGGCCAGCGCCTGGCGGTCGAAGAGCACCTTGACCTGGGCCGCGAACCCCTCCTCAGGGGCCGCCTCCCAGAAGATGATCTGTTGCGGGATCATGGGCAAGACCGCCACCTCCGCGGCCCGGCTGGCGCCCGAGCGGGCCACGGCCACCCCATCCACCGCCCGCCAGGCCGCCGCCAGCCGGGCCGGATCGGCCCCGGAAAAGAGCGCCGCCAGCCTCTCCTCGCAGTAGGTGGCCAGGGTCTTGACCTTGGAGATCGAGTTGGGCAGGCTCTCCAGCCCCACCCAATCGCCGCTGGGCGGCGAATCGGCCCGGCTGGCCAGGTAGTTGTAGAGGAGGATCTGATCCCGGTGATCCTCGGGCTCTCGTCCGTCAAGCAGCAGGCCGGACTTGGACACCAGCGCCTCCTGCCCGAGATAGCGGAGACGTAAGGCCGCAGGCTCGCCGGGCATGAACTCCGCCCCCAAGCGCGGGGCCAGCCGGACGAGATCAAGACCGGCGCTCTTCTCCCTTAAGGCGGCGATGAACTCCAGGTCCCGGCTTTCCTGATCCCTGGCCGCCGCCACCGGCGTCTCCGGCAGTCCGGCCCGGTCGAGAAAGGGGCAAAGCGAAAGGTCGAGCCCCGTGGCCACCACCGCCGCCCCGAAGGCCAGGCAGGTGGGCTGGCCGCACCGCCCGCAGTTGCTCATCGGGGTGCGCCGGACAATGGCCAGGGGAGTCAATCTCGTCATCCCCGCCCCTCCGTCTTTCGTCTTGCGATTCACAAAAATCCCCCCACGGCGGTGATGTTGTCCAGTCCCCCGGCCTGGTTGGCCTCGATAACCAGCCGGTCGCAGGCCGCCTCGACCGTCGCCGCCTGGCCCAGGATGGCGGCCAGCCGGTGGTCGGGAAGCATCGACCACAGCCCGTCCGAGCAGAGCAGCACCCGATCCCCGGCCCGGACCGGAACCACCAGGCAGTCCGGGTCTTCGGGCCAGGGAAAGCCCACCGCCCGGCTCAACACCCGCCGGCCCACGCCCCCCCCGCCCAGGCCGGCGTGGGTGTGATCCGCGGTCAGCCGCGCGAGCTTAGCCCCGCTAAGCAGGTAGGCCCGGGCGTCGCCGATGTGGCTCACGTACAGCCGGCCCCGCCCCACCAGGCCCAGGACGAAGGTACAGCCCATGCCCGCCCAGTCGGGATTGGCCCCCGCCGCCTCCCGCACCTTGACGTTCATCTGTTTCATGGTCTGGATGAGCAGATGCCGCACCGCCTCCCGGCTGTCCCCGGCCTCGCGGATGGCCTCGGGGGTAAGCAGCCGGACGACGGCCTCCACCGCCAGGCGGCTCGCCACCTCGCCTGCCCGATGCCCGCCCATGCCGTCGGCGACCAGCATCAGGTTGATCGGGGGCCGGACGGCGAAGCTATCCTCGTTGTTGGCCCGCGTCCGCCCGGTGTCGGTACGTCCGTACAGCTCCGCCTTCGACGGACGGAAGCCGGCTAGCCGCCTAAAGAAATTCCAAATCATGGATCACCATCCAGGCGGTGACGCCGCCATCGTTGCCGCCGGCCAGAAAGAGGTGGGGGGCGGGGCCGGGGGCCAGGCTGAGCACCCCGTCCCTCCGGGCGTCCACGGCCGGCCCGCCGAGACCGGTTTGGGCGACCCAGACCTTGATCAGATCGTCGTCGCCGGCGGTGAGGAAGTGGGAGGCGTCCGGCAGGATCAGGGCGTCGTTCACCGCCTCTTCATGGGGTTTGAGCGACTTCAGGCACTGGCCGGTACGCCGGTTCCACAGCTTGAGCATCCGGTCGGCGGCGGCGGAGACGAACCAGGCCCCGTCCCCGGAACCGGCGAGGATGGTCACCGGCAGGGCATGGGCCGCCAATTGCCGCTGGCACTCCCTGGCCCCCGGCTCCCAGAAGCAGAGACCGCCGTCCTCGTGACCCGAGACCAGGCCGTGGCGGGGGCCGGCGTTCACCAGGGAACGCACCGGCCCGCTCCGCTCCGCCGCGGCCAAGAGCTGCCGGCCGCCTAGCAGATCCACGGTCAGCAATCTGCCGCTGTCGTACCCGCAGGCGAGCGAGGAGCCGTCCGGGGAGAAGGCCAGGGCGGTGGCCTCGCCGCCGGGCGTGGCGATCCGCCGCTCAACCGGCCCGGAGGCCACCGGCAGCAACCACACCCCGTCTCCCGGCGCCGCCAGGGCCAGACACCTTCCATCCGGGCTCACCGCCAGGGCCGACACCCGGGGGAAACGGCCCAGGGTCTTGGTAGTCCGCTCCGGGCCGTAGGGCCGGATCATCACCTTGCCCTCGGTGGTGAAAAACAACAACTGGCGGCCCCCGGCCAAGAGGCGCAGCCCGGCCACCCCTCCCCTGGTCACGGCGGGCAGGGTTAAGAGCCGGACCAACCCGCGCACCCCCTTGGTCGTGGCGTGGGGCAGGAGACCCTCGTAGACCTGCTGGAGGCCAGGGTCACGGCGGAGACCAATCCGCTCCCAGGCCAGGCACAGGGCCTGATAACACTCCCGATGGCGGCCCTTGGCCAGGAGATCGGCGATGTTGCGCTGGCTGGCCAGGCGCAACTGGCCCGACCGGAACACCTCCACCGAATTCTTGGGCAGGCAGAGGACGTACTCAAGCGGACAGACCCCGGGCCCGGCCCCCTCGGCCCGGCCCGGCCCCCGCAGGGCCTGGGCCAGGGAGTCGAGCAGGGGATGGGCGGGCAGCCGGCGCCGGGCAGCCGCCAACCGCCGCTGGAGCACCTCGCCCGGACGCTCACCCTCCCGCCAGAGGCGCAGGGTATGGTTGTAGATGGCCTCGGGCAGGCTGTCGTTGATGTCAAGCGCCCGGCCCAGGCAGCGCCCCGCCTCCTCGCTCTTGCCCAACTCCAGGAAGGACACCGCCCGGTTGTTGTAATTCTCCGCCTCGAGATCGGTGAAGTCCACCTCCATGTACGGGCAATCCACCCGGTAAAGGGCGAGATGGGCCTGATTCAAGTCGTGGCGCAACTCCCTGAAATCCTGGTAACGACGGGCCGGGTCAACGGCCACCGCCTTGGCCAGGAGATGGACGAGGACCTCGGGAAATGGCCCCGCGCCGGGGCGGGGGGAGGGGCTGACGGTCTCGACGGGCCGCTGATTGCTGAGGTAGGGCTTCCGGCCACAGAACATCAGCCACAGGCAGATACCAAAGGAGAAGAGGTCGCTGCGACGATCGACGGCGTGGCTGTTGACGAACTGCTCGGGCGAGGCGTAGCCGGGGGTGCCGCGGAAGCCCACCGTGTCCTGGTGGTCGGCCTTCCCGGCCAGCCCCCCCTGGTCTTGAAGATCTGGACGCCAGCGGCTCTGGACGATGCCGAAGTCGGTGATCTTGACCAGGGCGTTCTTGGTCACCAGGATATTCTGGGGTTTCAAGTCGCGGTGGATGATGCCGCTCGCGTGGGTGAACTCCATGCCGTGGCAGAGCTGGATGGCCATCGACAGGGCGGTGCGGGGGTCATGGCAGCGCCCGGCCTTAAGCCAGGAGCCGAGGTCGCCGCCATCGACGTACTCGATGAACAGGTGCGGCACCCCGTTGATGCTCAGGACGTAGTAACAGGTGGCCACGTTGGGGTGCATGCCCATCCGCACCCAACTGTCGGCCTCGGTCAGGATCCGCTGGCAGCCCTCGGGATCGGCGAGCACCTGGGCCTTGGGAACCTTGATCGCCACCGGGATCTTCCATCCCAAGTGCTGGGCGATATAGACCTTGCCCATGGCGCCGCTAGCCACCCCCTCCACCCGGTAGCGGTCGAGGATGATGTCGCCGGGCCGCCACTCGGTCTCCTGCGGCCCGGCGCCGGCAACGGGGGCCAAGGCCTGGGGGGTGGCCGGACGAAACCGGCCCATGAGCCTGTCGAGCATGGGCCGGAGATCAGTCGAAGCGCAGCCGGGTGGCGCGGATGGCGATTAGGTCGCCAGGCCGCAGCACCTGCTCGTCGCTGACCTTCATCCCGTTGACGTAGGTGCCGGCCCACGACCTCTGGGGCACCAGCAGAAATTCGTCCCCCCGCTTGATGATGTAGGCCTGGGCCCTGGCCACCAGCCAGCCGGGGATCACCAGGTCGCAGGAGGGATCGCGGCCCAGCTTGACGCTGCTCGTCCCGGCCAGGGCAAACTCGCCCGGTCGGGCCTCGCCCCGCACCAGCATCAACCGGGGCCCGGCGGGCCGGGGCTTAAATCCCGGCAACGGCCCTTCCGGCCTTTTCGCCCCCACGAAGACGGTGGCCTCGTCCACCGGCGCCGCGGCGGCGGACACCGAGACCGCCCGCCGTCCGTCCGCCTCTTCCTGGGCCGGCATCAGGGTGAACTTGCCGAAGGTTATGGACTCCGCGCCGGTCACCGGCTCGTCGGCCAAAATCCGCCCGCCGTTGACAAAGGTGCCGTTGGTGCTGCCCAGATCGGAGAGGAAATAGCAGACCCCCGACCGGCGCAGGGATACGTGCCGGCGGGAGATGGCGGTGTTGTCGATCACGAGGTCGCAGTCCCCTCCCCGACCAATGGTGACGGTCTGCCCGTCCTCGATGGAGAAGGTCTTGATGATGGTGTCGCGCAGCTTGACATTCCAATCGGCCATGGCGGTGGCTCCCGGCTTTAGGTGGCGAGGGCATCAGGATTGACGGTCTCGCAGAAAGGCAGCCGATGGCTCAACAGACGGCGGCCTCCGGGCCCGCGAGGGCCACACCCCGAGGTTAGCATAATTTCGCTGGCCAGATAAAGAAAAAATACGTTATGATGACTCGTCAACCAGGCCATTTACGCAACAATTTACAACCCCTTACCGCTTCCGTCCATGCCCGACGCCAACCAGACCCAAGGCCCGCCGCCCGCCGCCGGCCTCTCCGAGATCTTCGCCAAGATGAACCTGGGCGAGCTGCCCGCCATGTCCCACAACGTGCACAGCCTCATCGCCCTGACCAGCAACAGCCGGGCCGCCGGGGCCGAATTGTCGCGGGTGATCCTCAAGGACTACTCCCTGACCAACAAGGTGCTGCAAATCGTCAATTCCGCCTACTACGCCCTGGGCCGGCCCTGCAACTCCATCTCCAAGGCGGTGACCATCCTGGGCTTTGACGCCATCCGCGACATGGCGATGGCCATCGCCCTGTTCGAGGACTTCGTAAAATCGGGGATCGACAAGGAGGGGATCAGCAAGCTGATGACCCGCGCCTTCCTGAGCGGGCTTCAGGCCCGCGACCTGGTGATCAAAAAAGGGCTCAACGTCTCGCCGGAGGAGGGCTTCATCTGCGCCCTGCTCCACAACCTGGGCCGGATCATCGTCTGTATCTACCTGCCCGACCGGCACCGGGAGATCGAGGGAAAAATCGCCGGCGGTCTCACCCCCAACGCCGCCTGCCGGATGGTGTTAAACGACCTGACCTTCCGCGAGATCGGCACCGAGGTGGCCAAGTTCTGGAACCTGTCGGAACGGGTGGTGCTGGCCATGGACGACACCTGTGACGCCCCCCGCCACAAGTACGACACCGAGGGCTACCTCCAGAACCTGGCCAACTTCGCAAACCTCTTGGTGGACGCGGTCTGCGAGGGGGCGAATCTGGCCGACATCTTCCAGCGGTACGGGGCCATGCTGTCCGTGGAGCCGGAGGAGGCCCTGGCCTCCCTGAACCAGGGGATCGAGGTCTCGGAGGCCTACTCCGAGCCGATCCGCAACGGCCTGTTGAAGCTCAAGATCCGGGCCCACATCCGCACGGCGGAAAACAACGCCAAACGCGGGGTGTGGAGCGCCGCCGTCCCCGAGGATCCACCGGCAAAAATCCCCGCCACCGGCCCGGCGGCCCGCCCCCCCACCGAGGTCTTGGAGGAGTTGCCGATCAGCGCCGACAAGTCGGTTAACGACTTCATCCGCGACATCACCGAATCGCTGATGGGCAACTTCGAGCTCAACGACTTCTACATCAACCTGCTGGAGGCCCTGTACCGGGGCATCGGCTTCGACCGGGTAATACTGGCCATCGTCAACGTCCAGCCCACCAAGGTCGTCCTGGCGGGACGCTTCGGGCTGGGAGAGATCGACCCCGAGGGGACGAGCCGCTTCGAGCATCCCCTGGCCGGGCCTTACGCCATCCCCAGCGCCATGAAGCAGGGCAAGGACATGATGATCCCCGCCAACCAGTCCGGCGCCTTCCCCGACTCCCTGCACTACCTGGTCAAGGACCGCAACGTCTATCTCTTCCCCATCCTCATCGACACCAAGGCCATCGGCCTCATCTACCTGGACCGCAAGGCAGCCCGGCCCCTGCTCGATCAGACCATGATCAAGAACGTCCGCCTGTTCCGGGACTTCGCGGTGATGGCCATCCGCAAGATCCGCAAGGGCTGAGGCCCCCTCGCCCCTTGAACCTCGCCCCTCACCCCGCCCGCCGCAGGGCGAACGAGCGCACCATCCGCGCCGGATGGTAGGAGCGTTTGGCGTGGGCCAGGCCCTCGCGGCCCATGTCGCTCTCCTTGTTCACCCAAATGTAACCGGCGCACAGCCGCCGGGCGCACTCGCGGTCGAAGAACTGATAGAGGCCCTTGACCGTCTTGCAGGCCTTCTGGAATTGCAGGGTCGCCATCTCGCGGGTCAGGGGCGAGGCCACCGCCAGGGCGCTGATCACCCCGTCTATCCTAAGGGCCAGGCCCCGGGCGCCAAGTTCGCCCACCAGCCCCAGCATGTTGAGCGCCGCCTCCATCTCGCACTCCAGGTTGACATCCCCCTGCCTAAAACAGCCCTCCTGCTCGCACCACTCGTCCAGAAAGGCGGCGCACTGTCTCCGGTTCAGCCCGCCAATCGCCTCGAAGACCAGCCGCCCTGGCGGATGCTCACGCTCGAACTGCTTGATCAAGTTACGTTTTTTTGCGTACCGGTTGCCTTTTAACCCGGCCAGGTCCTCGACCCGGTAAACGTAGTCATGATAGCCAGGCTGCTCCTCGATGACGAACCAGCGTTGCACCGCCTCCCGGCCGTGGCGTTCGAGATAGGCCTCAGGCACGAACCAGAAGCTGGGGTAATCCGCCTCCCGGACGAGACGCGCCAGCTCCTCCGGCCCCGCCTCCACGCCGCCCAGCGGCAGGAGCAGATGGCGGTAATCAGGGTGGCCGGGGTACTCGGCCCCCAGGATGAGCCGGCCCTGGTCCTCGGCGGCGCAGGGGTAAAACAAGGGCCCGCTCCAGGCCAGGATGCCGGGCAGGCTGTACTCGCACAGTTCGTGTGTCTGGCCCTGAAAGTACGGCCAGAGCCAGGGGATATCGGGGGTGGAGACACGGGTGAACTTCATGGGGCAAGCAGCATGGGGGTGGAAGCGGCCATCTCCGAAAAACCCAGCCGGCGGTAGAGAGCGGTGGTGTCGGGGGCGGCGATCAGGGCGATCCAGCTTATGCCGTCGGCCCGCAGTCGCTCCACAAGCAGGCCGACGATGCGGCTGGCCACCCCGGACCGGCGCCAGGCCGGGGCCACGGTCACGTCCTGGAGATAGGCGTCGCTCACCCCGTCGCTGATCGCCCGGCCCATGCCGATCAGCGACCCGTCCGGGGCCAGGGCAGCCGCGAAGCAGTGGCTCTGGCGCACCAGGCAGGCCAGACGCTCAAGGTCCTCACCCTCCCCCTCGGGCCACCAGCCCGCCTGGCGGTACAGACCGACAATGGCTCGCAAGCGGGCCTCGTCCGGCTGGTCGATCAGGGAGACGACAATCTCGTTCATGGCGGATGACGGGGATGGGGTTATTTTTTGATGATCTCGCAAAAAGGTAGCCGATGGCTAAGCAAAAGGGCCGATATACAAGGCGCGGGGTGTGTTTGGCGAGTGAGGCCATACAGATGGTATGCCGAACGAGCCAAA
>JAJYJA010000075.1 GCA_021789795.1 Deltaproteobacteria bacterium
TGATGGCGTCGCAAAAAGACCGATCTACTGCGGTGCGTGGCGGTTTGGCTCGTTCGGCATACCATCTGTATGGCCTCACTCGCCAAACACACCCCGCGCCTTGTATATCGGCCCTTTTGCTTAGCCATCGGCTACCTTTTTGCGAGATCATCAAGCTGGATAGTTACAAAAAAAAATCGTCCTCCCCTTGCTTTTGAGAAAAGCGGTCATATTATTACGCCATCTTAAAGAACCGGGCCGGAGGCGGCAGGCCGCGTCCTTGCGGGCCTTAGGTTTTCTCGGGCAAACATTCCAAACAAGAACAAGCAAACGTGGAGGTAATGCATGAAGATTCGTCCGTTGAACGACCGCATTTTGGTGAAGAGACTGGAGCAGGAGGAAAAGACCGCCGGCGGGATCATTATCCCGGACAGCGCCAAGGAGAAGCCCGCCGAGGGCAAGGTCATCGCCGTGGGCAACGGCAAGTTGAACGATAACGGCCAGCGGGTGGCCCCGGAGGTCAAGGCCGGCGACCGGGTGCTGTTCAGCAAGTACGGCGGCACCGAGGTCAAGCTCGATGGCGAGGACTTCCTGATCATGCGCGAGGACGACATCCTGGGGATCGTCGAGTAACCCTCACCCCGAAAAGAGTCAATCAACCTTCATATCGACTGAAATTTTGTTTAAGGAGAATAGAAAATGGGAGCTAAAGAGATCAAGTACAGTGTCAAGGCCCGTGAATCCCTGCTGGCCGGGGTCAACGCCCTGGCGGATGCGGTTAAGGTAACCTTGGGCCCCAAGGGCCGCAACGTCCTCTTGGAGAAGTCCTTCGGCGCCCCGACCATGACCAAGGACGGGGTGAGCGTGGCGAAAGAGATCGAGCTGGCCGACAAGTTCGAGAACATGGGCGCCCAGATGGTGCGCGAGGTGGCCTCCAAGACCAGCGACGTGGCCGGTGACGGCACCACCACCGCCACCCTGCTGGCCCAGGCCATCTTCCGCGAGGGCGCCAAGCTGGTGGCCGCCGGCAACAACCCGATGGAGATCAAGCGCGGCATCGACAAGAGCGTCGAGTGCGTGGTGGCAGAATTGGCCAAGATCTCCAACCCCACCAAGGAGCAGAAGGAGATCGCCCAGGTGGGCACCATCTCCGCCAACAACGACGCCACCATCGGCAACATCATCGCCGAGGCCATGGACAAGGTGGGCAAGGAAGGGGTGATCACCGTCGAAGAGGCCAAGAGCATGGACACCACCCTGGACGTGGTGGAGGGCATGCAGTTTGACCGCGGCTACCTCTCGCCCTACTTCGTCACCGACCCCGAGAAGATGGAGGTCAACCTGGACGAGCCCCTGCTCCTGATCAACGAGAAGAAGATCAGCAACATGAAGGACCTGCTGCCCATCCTGGAGCAGGTGGCCAAGATGGGCAAGCCCCTGGTCATCGTCGCCGAGGACGTGGACGGCGAGGCCCTGGCCACCCTGGTGGTCAACAAGCTGCGCGGCACCTTGAACATCGCCGCCGTCAAGGCCCCGGGCTTTGGCGACCGCAGAAAGGCCATGCTTGAGGACATCGCCACCCTGACCGGCGGCCAGGTGATCACCGAGGACCTGGGCATCAAGCTGGAGAACGTCACCTTGAATGACTTGGGCAAGGCCAAGCGGGTGGTCATCGACAAGGACAACACCACCATCGTGGACGGCGCGGGCGACAAGGGCAAGCTGGCGGCCCGGGTGAAGCAGATCAGAAGCCAGATCGACGCCTCCACCTCCGACTACGACCGTGAGAAGCTCCAGGAGCGCCTGGCCAAGCTGATCGGCGGGGTAGCGGTGATCAACGTCGGCGCCGCCACCGAGGTGGAGATGAAGGAGAAGAAGGCCCGGGTCGAGGACGCCTTGAATGCCACCCGGGCGGCGGTGGAGGAGGGTATCGTCCCCGGCGGCGGGGTGGCCTACCTGCGCTGCCTGAAGGCCCTGGAGGCCCTGGAGATGCCGCACGACCAGGCCTTTGGCAAGAAGATCATCCTCCGTTCCCTGGAGGAACCCATCCGGCAGATCGCCATGAACGCCGGCTGCGAGGGCTCGGTGGTGGTGGAGAAGGTCAAGACCATGGCCGGCGGCATGGGCTTCAACGCCTACACCGAGGTCTATGAGGACCTGCTGGAGGCCGGGGTCATCGATCCCACCAAGGTTACCCGCACCGCCCTCCAGAACGCGGCCAGCGTCGCCGGCATGATGCTGACCACCGAGTGCATGATCGCCGACAAGCCTTCGGACGACAAGTCTGGCGGCATGGGCGGCGGCATGCCCCCGGGTGGCATGGGTGGCATGGGTGGCATGGGCGGCATGATGTAAATAGCGCCTTCAGTTGACGCCCCACCCCAAGGCAGGGGGCCCGTCCGGGCTGCCCTGCCTTTTTTTGCTGGCCGGTTTGGCTGGCGAGAGGGGGAAAAGCCCCTGTGGTCGGTAAAAATACGCAGTTGGGGGCCATTTCGCCCCGAGACCACGACGGTGGCCAGATGGCCTGGGGCTATCTGTCTGATTTTGCGTAAATCTGTCCGCCTTGCCTTGAGTGGCACGATGGTTGCTTTGCTAAAGATTAAATTGCACAGAAACCTCCTTTCTGTCTTTTTACTCTCCTCCTTGGAAAGGCAGGACCGGAATTCCGGTCCTGCCTTTTTTTTATCCCCTGGCCTTGCCGTTCTCCCGCCCGTCCGGGATGTCGTCCGGACTTCCCCTACCGTCATGCCCACGAGGAGTTTCGCCCATGCCCTCTGACCCTGCTGCTATCGGTTCCATCGTTGTCATTACCCGTGAATACGGCACCCTGGCCGGGGCCGGTGGGGTAAAGGACGTGGCCCGGCAACTGGCCCTGGCCCTGGCCGGGAGCGGCCGCCGGGTGCTGGTCATCCTGCCTCGTTACGGCTTCATGGAGCCTCGCGACTTAGGCTTTGCCCCCGCCGCCGGTTTGACCTTCGAGCTTGACCTGTCCTATCCCCAGGAGGAGCGGCGGGAGTCGGTCTCGGTCTGGCGCCGGACCGAGGGCGGGGTGGAGGTCTATCTGCTCGAAAGCCCCCGTTTTGCCGAGAAGCTTGGCGTTTACACCTACACCGCCCAGGAGGAACGGCGCAACCCGGATCATCGCCAGGGTCGCGGTCATTACGACTACTTCGCCATGAACGTCCTCCTGCAGAAGGCGGCCCTCTGCCTGCTGATCTCTATCAGCGAACGGCCAGCCGTCATCCACTGCCACGACGGCCACGCCGCCCTCACCCCGGCCCTGATCCGGGAAGTGGACGGCTTCCGCCACTACTTCCGGGACAGCGGCTGCCTGGTCACCATCCACAACGCCGGGCTGGGTTATCACCAGGAGGTCGCCGACCTGCCCTTCGCCCAGCGGATCACCGGCCTGCCGCTTAGGGTGATTGCTGGCCACCTCTTAAACGGCGCCTTCGACCCCTTCCTGGCCGCCGCCTCTTACGCCGCCTTGAACACGGTGAGCGAGAATTACGCCCGGGAACTGCGGGAGACGGATGCCGACGCCCTGACCGGCTGGCTGGGCCATGCCTTAAAAAAGCGCGGGGTTATCCTGCAAGGGATCACCAACGGCATCGACCCGGCGGACTTTGATCTTACCAACTATCAGGCCCTGGGATTACCGGCGGGCTTCACCCCCGGCCAGCCGCCCCCCGCCGGCCAACGGGCGGGAAAGGAGGTCTGCCGGGAGGAGTTGGGCCTGGCCATCGCCCAGCGGCGGCTGGCCGGCATCCGTCAAGACGGCGGCCTCGATTTCCGGCCCGGCCAGCCCCTGTTCACCTTCATCGGCCGGCTCTCCACCCAGAAGGGGGTGGACAAAATGATCGAGGCCCTCAAATACTTGTTGCCTATCGACCGCGATTTCCAGATACTGATTATGGGCTCCGGCCAGCCGGAAATCGAGGAGGCCCTGATCGCCATGAGCCGCGATCCCCGGCATCATGGCCGTCTCTGCCTGCTTAGGGGCTTTGATCCCCAGTTGGCCAACTGGGTGTACGCGGCGGGCGACTTCTTCCTCATTCCCTCCCGCTACGAGCCTTGCGGGCTTACCGATTTCATCGCCCAGCTCTTCGCCAACCTGCCGGTCGTCCATCATGTCGGCGGCCTGGTCAAGGTGGTGGACGGGGAGACGGGGTTCGCCTTCCACGAGTTCAGTGGCCTGGCCCTGGCCGAGGCCATGCGGCGGGCCATGCGCCTCTACCGGGGCTCCCCGCCCGAGCTCCTGGCCATGCAGCGGGCGGCGGTGGGCCTGATTCGCGAGCGCTACACCTGGGACAAGGTGCGGGAGCGGTATCTGGAACTTTACGCCGTCGCCCGGGAGGCCATTTAGGCCTGCCGCCGCCCCGGCGTTTTGGGGCAATTCACTAAAGGTAAAGGGGGAAACGTCATGTCTATCAGGATTGGAATCAACGGCTTTGGCCGCATCGGCAGGAATATCTTCCGGGCCATCGACAAGGACCCGGCCTTTGCGGATATCGAGGTGGTGGCCATCAACGACCTGACCAGCAACGCCACCACCGCCCACCTGCTCAAGTACGACTCCATCATGGGGGTGTACGACAAGGCGGTGGCGGCCACCGAAAAGGGGATCACCGTCAATGGCCGCCAGGTGGACATCTATAACCACCGCAACCCCGCCGACATCCCCTGGGGGGCCATCGGGGTTGACTACGTGGTCGAGTCCACCGGCTACTTCACCAACGACGAGACCGCCGGCGCCCATCTGGAGGCCGGGGCCAAGAAGGTCATCATCTCGGCGCCCGCCAAGGGCAAGGTCAAGACCATCGTTATGGGGGTCAACGACGACGAGTACGACCCCCTGGAGCACAACATCATCTCTAACGCCTCCTGCACCACCAACTGCCTGGCGCCGGTGGCCAAGGTCATCCTCGACCGCTTCGGGATCGCCAAGGGCCTGATGACCACCGTCCACTCCTACACCAACGATCAGCGCATCCTGGATTTCCCCCACTCCGACCTGCGCCGGGCCCGGGCCGCGGCCCTGTCGATGATCCCCACCAAGACCGGGGCCGCGGCGGCGGTATCGCTGGTGCTGCCGGCCTTGAAGGGCAAGTTCGACGGCCTGGCGGTGCGGGTGCCGACCCCCAACGTCTCCCTGGTGGACGTAGTGATCGAGATGGAGCGCGAGGCCTCCACCGCCGAGGTCAACCAGGCCTTGAAGGAGGGCGCCAACCGCTATCTGGGCTACTCCGACGAGCCCCTGGTCTCCATCGACTACCAGGGCAACCCCCATTCCTCGGTGGTGGATGCGATCTCCACCAAGGCCATCGGCAAGATGGTCAAGATCCTCTCCTGGTACGACAACGAGTGGGGCTACTCCAACCGGGTGCTGGACCTGATCGCCATGATGGAGGCCAAGCGGCCCCTTTGAGCCGGAGCTAGCCGGCGACGCCAGGGCCATAAGCAATATCAAATCTCTCCCGAGGGAAATAAAATGAAGAAAATAATTGTGTTGGCAACCGGTTTGGCTTTACTCTGTGGCGGCTGCGTGCCGCAGACTAATACCCAAAAAGGCGGCGTGTACGGAGCGACCGGCGGAGCGGCGGTGGGGGCCGGCATCGGACAGTTGGCCGGGCGCAGCACCCAGGCCACCCTGATCGGGGCGGCCATCGGCGCGGCGCTAGGGGGCGCGGGCGGCGCCACCTACGGCCACATGATGGACAAACAGGAACAGGATATGCGGC
The DNA here is from genome assembly GCA_021789795.1 of Deltaproteobacteria bacterium. Taxonomy (GTDB): domain Bacteria; phylum Desulfobacterota; class Desulfobulbia; order Desulfobulbales; family VMSU01; genus VMSU01. The sequence goes on from JAJYJA010000075.1 coordinate 5,721, forward strand.
AGGCGGTGGGCCAGTCAGGATCGGCAACCGTGCAACGCCAGGGCGATCTCCTTTCGGTCAGCTTGAAGGGCGACGTTTCCTTTGACACCAACTCGGCTACCGTTCGTCCGGCGCTTTACTCAGAGATCGACCGGATCGCCAAGGTGCTGCAAGATTATCCGAACACGGTGATTATGATCGAGGGTCACACCGATTCACGGGGCTCGGACGCCCTAAACATGGAGCTGTCCCGGCGCCGGGCCGAGGCGGTAAAGTCCCTGTTTGTCCAGCGAGGTATCGATCCCCGCCGGTTGGAGGTAGTCGCATACGGAGCCTCTCGGCCCATCGCCAGCAACGACACGGATTCGGGCCGGCAAATGAACCGTCGGGTGGAAATCAAGATCGCCCCCAACACCCAACAACAACAGCCAACCGACACCGGAGCCAGGCAATAACGGATAACGTCATGCGCCTCTAATTCCGTGGCCCACACTGGCTATTAACCAAAGTCACCGGCAAGCAAGGCAGAAGGATGGCCGTCATCCTTCTGCCTTCGTCATTTTTCCCTCCATCCCGAGATCCGCCCATGCCCCAGACCGTCACCCCCGCCATTGATTCCGACGCCCTAAAGGCCAACCTCCAGGAGACCGCCGTCGAGGAGGTGGCCGTCCCTGCCGAGCAGTTGGTGCTGAGCGAGCTGGTCAATGATTACAAAGGGATACATCAGGCAATCGGCGAGTTGCTGGTCGAGATCAACCACCCCTTCCGCAACTGGAGCCTGGCGCTGCCTAAGCTTAGGGCCTTCATCCTGCGGCACGCCATGCTGTACGCCCGTAAGGCGCAAGGGCCTGAGGCCCTGGGCCAGATCGTGGCCATTCACCTGGCCGCCATCGGCCAGGCCTGGGACAACTTAAGGATCAAGAAGCTAGCCGCCCCGCAGGCCCTGAGCCAGCCGGCCAGCGGCCTGGCCACCCCCGGCGGCTCGGCCAAGAACTGGGACGGCATCCTCTCCCTGGCGGTGGAGTCGCTCCTGGCCTACCTGGAAAAACTCATCGCCGAGCTGGACGGCGAGGCCCTCATCCGGCATCAGGAGGCTATAAACCGGGCGCTGACGGAGATCGAGGCCCTGGACGAGCACGTCCTGACCGTCATGAGTCAGGGCTATCACCCGCTCCGCAAGATCGCCCGAGCCATCCTGGCCACCGGTCAGCCGGCGGGCTTCGACCTCGGGCCGTTCGCCGCCCTCTACCAGCGGCTGCTCATCACCGACTACCGTTACTGGCTGGGCGAGGAAGACCCCCTGCCCTGGTTCACCAAGGCCTGCGGCCATAACGACGGCGAGTGGGACGTGGCGGGGCTGTTTGACCGTATCTCCCATCAGGCCATGCGGGACAACCTGCAGGCGGCGGACGAGGCCAGCGGCCTGCCGCCTGCCGAGCGGCTGACGGCCCTGCTCGAACTGCCCACCCATCTGGAGATCGTAAGGAATTACAAGGAGATTCCGGCCAAGCTGCTGGCCGTTCCCTTTCCCAACGCCACCTATCCCGGCGGCCAGCGGCAGTCGGCCCAGCCGGAAAGCGACGGCGAGACGGCGGTGGATCGCTTCGCCGAAAACCGCAAGCTCCTCTTCCTGTTTAAGATCATGGACACCTCGGGACTCTTCCTGGTTCACGAGGAGACCCTGCGGGAGATCAACCGCTCCCTGGTGCTCTTGATCCACGAGCAGTCGTTCGAGGAGATCGAGAAGTTTCTGCTCACCACCTTCCAGCTCTTGAAGGCCAACGTCAACAAGTTCCCCCACACCTCGCTGCAGTGCATCCAGGTCTTGGGCACCGAAATTTTCAAAAAGGGCAGCGGCGGGCTGGTGGAGAGCTTTCTCTGGGAGGTGGTGCGCTTCGGCTTCCAGTATGCCAACGTCACCGGGGTGGATCAGGACTGGCAACCGATCGCCAACCCCGCCCACCTGGTCAACATCCGGGTCTGGCTGTCGCTCATCATGCAGGAGCCCAAGTGGTGCTCGACCCTGTTCTCGGCCCTGATCATCAACCTGCACCTCTCCGGCACCTGCATCAAGGACACCGACCTCTTCCAGCGCGACATCAGCGAGCTCTTGAACCACCCCATCGCCCCCATCTACAACCTGGCCAAGCAGTTTGCCAAGCTTTTGCCGGTATTTTTTAACGAGATAGGCGCGGAAGGCGAGCTGCGCGAGGTATCGACCGAACTGGACGAGACCCACCGCCGCCAGGACACCCTGATCCACTTCCTGCGCAAGCAGAGCCACGTCGAGTCGAGCAACCTGATCGTCAACTTTATCCGGGCCATCTTCAGCTTCTGGCGCACCCGGGACAAACGGGTACTGGAGCAGTTCCTGCCCCCGGAGGCCCTGTACGGCATCCGGGAGAGCGGCCCCTTCCTCGACGACCTGAACGTGCTGATGAAGCGGGTCTTCGAGTTGCCGGACATCAAGCGGGTGGAGGACCTGCTCACCTGGGAGGCGAAGACCAGGGACAACTTCCTCGCCCAGCAGTCCGACCTGGACCCGGTGGAGGTGCGGCGTTTTTCCCTCCTGGTGCACATGTACACCCTGCTCTACGAGAAGTACAACCTGGGGCTGCAAGACCTGCGTCAGCAGTTGGAGATCGCCGCCAATGCCGGTTTCCCGGAGATCGACACCTTGATGGACGACCTTGCCAAAAGCGGGGACAACACCTGCGAGTGCCTGGACGCCATCCTCACCCGTCTGGAGTGGCTGCAAACCATCATCCTCAGCCCCGAGACCTTCGAGGCCAAGGAGGACATCTACTACAAACGCCACATCGCGGTGGACATCCCCTCGGTCTATGGCCGCTACCGGGAGAAGAAATTCGACGCCCTGGGCCTCACCTTCCGGCTGGAGAACCTGGCCAACCTCTACCTCGAAAGGCTGCCCGAGATGGTGAACACCGCCTTCATCACCGAGGCCACCTTCATCCGCATCCTGGCCTGCCTGAAGCTGTATCTGCGGGCCTTGAGAATCGACGGCATCACCTCCCGCCACCTGGAGACCTACCTCTCGCTGCTCGCAAGCTCGGTGGAACAGAAGCGCTTCTCGTTCACCCAGTACCTGGACATCTTCCGGGGCCTGTCCGAGGGGGTCAAGGACATCATCTACGCCTACTACACCAACGTCCACCAGAACAACCTGGCCATCATCGCCCCCCAGATCGGCGGCTGCAACCTCCTGCCCCGTTACCGCAACCTGTGGCAGGACGACGACTTAAGCGGCTCGGTGCACCGCCTAAACGAATCCTTCTTAAGGGACCTCATATCCGGCACCTTCGGTCTCCAGCACTTAGACAACTTCATCACCCGCATCTATCAGACCCTGGAGAGCCAGAAGGAGGTGCTGAGCGAGAGTAACCTCGATCTCCTCATGACCTACAACCCGGAGAACGTAATCAGTTTCCTGCATCGCTTAAACCCCAAGACCCACAACCTGATCATGCTGGGCAACAAGGGCTACAACCTGACCACCCTTGCCGCCGACGACAAGCCGGTGCCGCCGGGATTTATCATCACCACCGAGATCTTCCGCTGCTGGCCGGTGGTCAAGGACTTCTTCAAGGCCAAGAACGAGTTCATGGGCCAGATCCGTCAGGCCTTGAGTGAGATGGAGGCCCGGATGGGCCGCCGGTTTGGCGACCCGGCCAATCCCCTGCTGGTCTCGGTGCGCAGCGGCGCCGCCGTCTCCATGCCGGGGATGATGGCCACCCTGCACAACGTCGGTCTGAACGAGGACCTGGCCGCGGAATTCGCCCGGGAGTCGGGCAAGGAGTACCTGGCCTGGGACAACTACCGCCGCTTCCTGCAATCCTGGGCCATGGCCAAGGGGGTGGAGCGCGAGGTCTTCCAGACCCTGATGAACAAGGCCAAGGCCCGGCACGACGTCCAGGTCAAGCGCCAGTTCTCGCCCGAGCAGATGCGGGATCTGGCCTTGAATTACCAGAAGGCGATCCGCGGCATCGGCATCGGCATTCCCGACGACCCCTGGCTGCAACTGACCGGCGCCATCGAGACGGTGCTCGACTCCTGGGACACCCCCAAGACCAAGGAGTTCCGGGCCCTGATGGATGTCTCCGACGCCTGGGGCACGGCGGTCATCATCCAGGCGATGGTCTTTGGCAACCACAGCCAGGAGTCGGGCAGCGGGGTGCTGTTCACCGCCCACCCCTACCGCAAGGTGCGGCGGGTGGCCCTGTGGGGCGACTACGCCCCCGCCGACCAGGGCGAGGACATCGTCTCCGGGCTGGTCACCACCTACCCGATTTCGGTGGAGCAGGCGGAGATCGACGGCCGCTCCAAGGACTTGTCCCTGGAGCGGCGTTTCCCCAACGTTTACCAGCGGCTGCGGGACATCGCCCGCGACCTGGTGTACGAGAAGCAGTGGAACCCCCAGGACATCGAGTTCACCTTCGAGGGCCCGGAGGCCGAAGACCTCTTCATCCTCCAGACCCGGGACATGATCACCATCAAGAAGCAGGAGAACTTCGACACCTTCGCCGACTCCCCGGAGACCAGCAAGTCCATCCTGGGCAAGGGGATCGGCGTCTCCGGCAGCGCGCTAGCCGGGCGGGCGGTATTCTCGGTGGCCAACATCGCCCGCCTGCGCCAGGAAGACCCCGGCACCCCGCTGATCCTGATCCGTCAGGACACGGTGCCCGAGGACATCAAGGAGATCTCCAAGGCCGACGGCCTGCTAACCGCCCGCGGCGGCCAGACCTCCCACGCCTCCCTGGTGGCCCTGCGGCTGGACAAGACCTGTGTGGTGGGCTGTAAGAATCTCAAGGTGTACGAGGCCGAGGAACGCTGTGAGATCAGCGGCCAGGTGATCCGCTTCGGCGACCCG
>JAJYJA010000076.1 GCA_021789795.1 Deltaproteobacteria bacterium
ACTGGTTCCGGCGCCGTCCTGGTGTTGGGCGGCGGGGTGGCGGGGGTGCAGGCGGCCCTGGATCTTACCGATCTGGGTTACTACGTCTATCTGGTCGAAAAATCGGCCGCCATTGGCGGGGCCATGGCCCAGTTGGACAAGACCTTCCCCACCAACGACTGCTCGCTTTGAATACTGGCACCTAAACTGGTTGAGGCCGGTCGGTCTCCCAACATCGAGATTTTAAGCAACACCGATTTGCTGGCCCTGGAGGGCAAGCCGGGCAACTTCACCGCCAAGGTCAAGGTCCGGCCGCGTTACATCGACCCGGACAAGTGCACCGCCTGCGGCCTGTGCACCCAGTACTGTCCCCGCCACCTGGTGGACGGCTACAACGAGGGCCTGGCCCTCACCCGGCCCATCCATATCGATTACCCCCAGGCGGTGCCGGCCTCCTACTACATCGACCCCGAGGCCTGTCTGTATCTGACCGAAAACACCTGCAAGATCTGCGTGCCGGTCTGCCGTAGCCGGGCCATCGACTTCACGCAAGTCGAAAAGATCGAGGAGTTGCAGGTGGGGGCGGTGGTGGTGGCCCCCGGTTTTGGCCGGGTGCCGGACTCGACGCTTGCCAAGTACGGCTACGGCCAGCACCCGGACGTGGTGACCAGCCTGGAGTTCGAGCGCCTGCTGAACCCCTCCGGGCCCTACCAGGGCCAGGTGCTGACCATGTCGGACCGTCGCCACCCCAAGCGCCTGGCCTTCATCCAGTGCGTCGGCTCCCGCGATCTGGGCTGCGACAACGGCTACTGTTCGTCGGTGTGCTGCATGTACGCCATCAAGGAGGCGATGGTGGCCAAGGAGCACGACCCGGAGCTGGACATCACCATCTACTACATGGACATGCGCACCCAGGGCAAGGACTTCGACGCCGCCCAGAAGCGGGCCGAGAGCCAATTCGGCATCAAGTTCGTGCGGGCCAAGGTGGCGGATGTCATGCCCTGGGGCAAGAAGGGACTCAAGCTCACCTACTCCACCCTGGACGGCGGCCACCACTTCGAGCCCTTCGACATGGTGGTGCTGTCGGTGGGCCTGGACTCGCCCAAAGACGCCCAGGCCATCGCCCAGACCCTGGACATCGAGCTAAACAAGTACGACTTCTGCGACACCTCGGCCTTTGCCCCCTTGAACACCAGCCGGGAGGGCATCTTCGTGGCCGGCGCCTTCCAGGGTCCCAAGGACATCCCGGAGAGCGTCACCCAGTCCAGCGCCGCCGCCGGCATCGCCTCGGCCCTGCTTAAACAGCAGCGGGGGGCGGGCTACGTGATCAAGTCCTACCCCGAGGAACGGGACATCAAGGACGAGGAGGTGCGGATCGGGGTCTTCACCTGCCACTGCGGCATCAACATCGGCGGGGTGGTCAACGTGCCTTCCGTCGATCAGTACGCCGGCGGCATGGAGAACGTGGTCTATCACTCCGAGTCGCTCTACAGTTGCTCGCAAGACGCCCAGGAGGTAATCAAGCAAAAGATCAAGGAGCACAAGTTGAACCGGGTGGTGATCGCCGCCTGCTCGCCCCGCACCCACGAGCCGCTCTTCCAGGAGACCTTGAAGGACGCGGGCTTGAACCGCTCGCTGTTCGAGATGGTAAACATCCGCGACCAGTGTTCCTGGGTGCACGCCCAGGAGCCGGAGGCGGCGACCAGGAAGGCCATGGACCTGATCCGCATGGGGGTGGCCAAGGCTCGGGGCATCAAGCCGCTTACCGAGCAGACGGTGCCGGTCACCGCCAAGGCGGTGGTCATCGGCGGCGGGGTGGCGGGCATGACCGCGGCCCTGACGCTCGCCGAGCAGGGCTTTCACACCACCATCGTCGAGAAGGAGGCCGCCTTGGGCGGCAACCTCCTGGCCATCAAGAAGACCATCCTGGGGGTGGACACCGAAAAGACCTTGAAGGCCATGATCGAGCAGGTGAAGAAGGCCAAGCTGATCACGGTCTGCACCCAGGCGGAATTGCTCGATGTCTCGGGCTTCGTGGGCAACTTCAGTTCGGTGATCAGGCTGGCCAACGGCCAGGAAAACACCATCGACCACGGGGTGATAATTCTGGCCACCGGGGGCAAGGAGCACACCCCCAAGACCGTGCTGGGCAAGGAGTTGCCGGACTCTGAGGCGATCATCACCCAGCGGGAGCTGGAGACCAGGTTGAACGCCAAGGGCAAGAAACTGCCGGACTCGGTGGTCATGGTGCAGTGCGCCGGCTCTAGGGGCGACGACCTCAACTACTGCAGCAAGGTGTGCTGCAACCACGCGGTCAAAAACGCCCTGACCCTGAAGGAGAAAAACCCCCAGGCCCAGGTCATCGTCCTCTACCGCGACCTGCGCACCTACGGCTATGCCGAAGAAAAGTACCGCGAGGCCCGCGAGCAGGGGGTGATCTTCATCCCCTACAATTTGGACGCCAAGCCCGAGCTCGACCAGAAGGGCAAGGCGAAGGCGGTGGCGGTGCGCTTCTTCGATCCCATTCTGGGGGAAGAGGTGACGGTCAACCCCGACCTGGTGGTCTTGAGCGTCGGCATCGTGCCCCAGGGCAGCGAGGTGTTGAGCAAGCTACTCAAGGTGCCGATCACCGCCGACAAGTTCTTCCTGGAGGCCCATGTCAAGCTGCGGCCGGTGGAGATGCCGGTGGACGGGGTCTATGTCTGCGGCCTGGCCCATTCCCCCAAGCCCTTGGACGAGACGGTGGTTCAGGCCCAGGCCGCCGCCGCCAAGGCGGCCATGCCGCTGGTCAAGGGGATGGTCAAGGTCGATCCCATCGTCTCCCACGTCGATAAGGAGGCGTGCATCGGCTGCGGCCTGTGCGTCAGCCTCTGCCCCTACAAGGCGATCCAGATGCTGACCAGCGAGGACAAGAAGAAGCGGGCGGAGACCATCGTCGCCTCCTGCAAGGCCTGCGGCATCTGCGCCTCCCACTGCCCGACCTTTGCCATCTCCATGGGCGGCTTTACCAACGAACAGATATTCTCCCAGATCGAGGCCTTTGGCAAATCAATAGAGGATAAGTTATGAGTCAAGCTTCCGAGTTCAACCCCCGCATCCTGGGGTTTTTGTGCAACTGGTGCTGCTACGCCGCCGCCGACGCGGCCGGGGTATCGCGCTACCAGTATCCTCCCAATCTACGCACCATCCGGGTGATGTGCACCGGCCGGCTGGACCCCGTCTTCGTCATGAAGGGTTTGATCGAAGGTGCCGACGGCATCTTCACCGGTGGCTGACAACTGGGCGAATGCCATTACCAGGTTGGTAATTACGATGCAATGGGGGTTAACGGGCTGCTGCGCAAGGTGTTGAGCGAGGTGGGGATTCGTCCCGAGCGGTTCAACCTGCAATGGGCCTCGGCCGCCGAGGCGCCGCGCTTTGTGAAGCTAATCACCCAGTTTACCAAGGAGATCAAGGAGCTTGGCCCCTTGGGTCAGGCCGAGGGGCTCTCTCCCGCCGAGGCCAAGGCCAGGGTGCAAAAGGCGTATGAGTTGGTCAGCGACCGCAAACTCAGGATGGGATTCGGCAACGTCAGCAAGGCCCTGCGCCAGGAGGGCAACAAGGTCACCGACGAGTTGATCGCCAAGACCATCGACGAGAAGCTGACCAAAACCATAAGCAGCGCCCTGGGCGGCTGAAGCGGTTCTAACCCGGCGCGCAAAAAATCCCTGACCGGATGCTTCCGGCCAGGGATTTTTTTTGGTAAACAGAGGCGGCAGGCAGACGGCCACGCGGATAGCGACCAGCACCATCAGGAACAGCGGCGGAGAGGAGATGGCGGAAAGATTGCGGAGCAGGGCAAGGGGGTTATTCGTCAACACCCGCTGGGGCTCCTATGGCATGGTGGCCCTCTACCTGTCGCTGTTTTCCGGGGTAATCGTGGCCCTGCAGTACGACCCCGGCCACCCCTATTATTCGGTAAGCAGCCTGGACATCCTGGCCCCCTTCGGGCTGTTCTGGCGCTCGCTGCACTTCTACGCGAGCCAGGCCTTCTTCCTCCTGACCCTGGCCCATTTCCTGGCCATGGTCATCCGCCGCGAGCACGAATCGATCGCCTTCAAGAGGTGGCTGCTACTGATCTTCTCCCTGGTCGCCCTGCTGCTCATCCTCTTCACCGGCTACGTGCTCCGGGCCGACGCCACCGGGGCCTCCGCCGGGATGATCGCCGAAAATATCCTGCTCTCCACACCCCTGGTGGGCCGGCCCTTAAACTGGCTGCTCTTCGACTTGACCCAGGAGGGGGTAAAAAGGGTGTACGCCAATCACCTGGTGGGCCTGGGGCTGCTGTGGCTGGTACTATCCTGGGATCATCTCCGCCATTACCGGATAAGCTGGCGGCAGAGCCCCACCCTGGTGCTGCTCTTGGTCGCCTTTCCGGCCCTGGTGGCCGCCCCCCTGGAGCCGGAGCGCCTGGGGGCCTTTCATATCGGCGGGCCCTGGTTCTTCGTCGGCCTGCAAGAGCTGCTGCGCCACCTGCCACCCTTCTGGGCCGGGATCGTCTGGCCGGGGCTCCTGGTCTGCGCCCTGGCGCTCCTGCGGCGTCCGGCCCTGGCGAGCCGGGCCCGGCTATTCTGCCTGGCCTGGCTCGCCATCTACGCCCTCCTCACCGCCGTAGGCCTGAGTCGCTAGGCGTATTTCAGCCGGCTAGCGCCTTGACCGCCGCCAACGCCGCCTCGAAGTCCGGGTCCGAGCCGATCTCCCGGACCAGCTCCGTATAGGCCACCTTCCCCGCCGGGTCGATCACCACCACCGCCCGGGCCAAGAGCCCGGCCAGGGGGCCGTCGCTGATCGTCACCCCGTAATTCTGGCCAAACTCCGGATTACGGAACACCGAGGCTGGCACCACCCGCGCCAATCCCTCCCCCTCGCAGAAACGCTGGTGGGCGAAGGGCAGGTCGGCGGAGACGCAGAGCACCACCACCTGCGGATGCCCGGCGGCCTCGCTGTTGAATCGCCGCACCGAGGCGGCGCAGACCGGGGTGTCGATGCTGGGGAAGATGTTCAAGACCACGATCTTGCCCGGAAAATCCCGGAGTGCCACCGGCTTGAGGTTGGTGCCGGTCAGGATGAAGGACGGCGCCGGGGCGCCTAGGGCCGGGAGTTCGCCGCCGGTGTGGGCCGGCTTGCCGTGCAGGGTGATGTTAGCCATGTTTCTCCTTGTGGTTTGTTGGTTGCCGATGGTCATCAAGAAGCTCCAGGTACCTTGCGAACTGCCGTTTGTCGGTGCCCTTGATGTGATCCTTTAGCCAGTAGGCGAGGAAGATGAGCATGTCGCGCAACAGCCGGTCAGGGGGAAGCTTCTGGTAGTCCTTGGTGAAGTTAGCCGCCTTGGCGATGAACTGGCGGTGCTCCTGGTCGTGGGCGGCGTATCCCGGCATCGCCCCCAGGTACGACCTCTCGGTGTCGAAATGAAAGGAGACGTAATCGGCCATCTCCTCCAGCACCCGCCTTACCGGCAGCGCCGTCTGCGGCTGGCCGAGGGCGGTGTAGAGGGTATTGATCATGGCAAATATCCTCCGGTGCTGGGCGTCGATCCTCTCCACCCCGACGCTGTACTCCGGCAGCCAGCAGATGTAGTCAGACTGCCCAGCCGGCCGGACGCTGTCGTCCGCCCAATCCTCGCCCATAACCGGCTCCTCTGTCTTCCGTCCTCCGCCTCTGTTGTCCTCTGACGCCTCACAGCACCAGCCGGAAGGTGGTGCCCTCGGTCTCGCTGCTGGAAAAGCAGACCTCGCCCCCCAGGTATTGCTCGCCGAAGAGCTTCATGGAGTAGGTGCCAAAACCCCGGCCCGGCCCCTCCTTGGTGCTGAAGTGCTGCTGAAAGATGCGCGGCTGTACCTGCTCCGGGATCACCGTCTGGTTCCAGACCGAAAAACTCAAGCCACCCTTGGGCGTCACCTCCACCGTCAGCCGCACCTGATCCTTGGGGGGGCTGGCCTCCAGGGCGTTGGTCACCATATTGCACAGCACCCGCAGCAGCAAGGTGATGTCGCTGCCAATCGTCTGACCCGAGGCCCGATTGTCGGCCACAAGGCTCTTGCCTGCGGCCGCCGGGTGATGGACAAAGACAGCCATCACCTCGGACACCACCTGCTCGCTGGCGATGGTCTGCCACTGAGGGGTGAGCTTGCTCTCGCCGCAGGAGGACAGCGCCCGTTGCAGGGCCACGGTCTGGCAGAGCCGGTTGGCCAGTTCGCTCACCTTCTCGATCTCCGGCGGATGGTCGTGGCTCTGGCAGTACAACTGGCAGTATCCCATGATTCCGTTTAGGATGTTGTTCACATCGTGGAAGAAGATGCGCTCCAAGGATTGCAGGAAATGCTCCTTGGTGATGTCCAAGAGAAAGAGCAGGAGCAGCCGCCGGTTGTCGATGGTCACCGGCTGGGCCCGCACCGACAGGCACATCTCCACCGGCTTGCCGCCCCGCCCCACGGTCAAGGCGCAGGTCTCCTCCACCGGCAGGTTCTTGGCCAGGCTGGTGACTATGGCGATCGCCGCCCCGCAGGTGGCGCAGAACCTGGTGGTGCCGCAGCCGTTGGGCGGTTCGTAGGCGTGGATACAGCCCACCGCCTCGCCTGGACGCAAGGCGAGGATGTCGTTGATGTCGTTGATCCCCAGGGCCTGTAGAAAGTTGGTGTTGACCGAGATGATCTGGCGCTTGTCGTTCAACACCGCCAGCAGGCCGCTGACTGACTGCAACAGGCCGCCCAGGATGGGATGGGAGGTGATGGCGTTGAGGTCCGCCGCCAGCTCGTCGGCAGTGGCCCTGACGGCGGGGGCGAAATAGGTGGCGGGCCGACGACCGGCGCCTTCCAGACCGTCAGGGGGAACATCCTCCAGTCGCTGGTGATTGACTTTCATGGCGGTCGCTCCTGGGTACTTAAGAAGAGGGCCTTTCCTAAGTATCAGGCTAGTCGACAGCCAAGGGCATGTCAAGGGTTTTCCCTCTGGCAATTGCCAGTCTGACCCGCCAGTCCACCGGTCACTGCGGCAGAGGCAGCACCAGGGTGAAGGTGGCGCCCTGGCCGGGCTGGCTGGACACCGTGATGGCGCCCTGGTGGCCCTCGACGATCTGCTGGACAATGGCCAGGCCCAGGCCGGTGCCGTTCTCGCGGGTGGTGAAGAAGGGGGCGAAGATATCCTGCTGCATGGCGTCCGGGATGCCGCAACCGTCATCGCGCACCTCGATCACCGTCCTCCCCCCCTCCTCGCCGCCCTCCTCCCGGGCCGAGACCTCGATCCGGCCGCCGTTCTCCAGGGCCAGGCAGGCGTTGTGCAGCAGATTAAGCAGCACCTGCTTGATCTGGTAGTGATCGGCCCAGCACTCCAGATGGACGGGGATATTGGTTGCCAACCGGCAGTTGTCCTTGAATTTCACTCCCCGTTTGATGATCGTCCAGCACTCGTCGATTAAGGCCGAAAGCGGCACCCAGGTCTGCTCGGGCACTGCGGGCTTGGAGAACTGCAAGAAATCGGTGATGTTGGCCTCCAGCCGGGCGCATTCGCGGATGATGATGTTGAGCAGGCTGCGGTTGGCGGCCGAGACCGGCTGGTCCTGGTCAAGCACCTGAGCGGCGCCGGAGATGGCGGCGAGCGGATTCCTGAACTCGTGGGCGATGCCGGCGGCGATCTTGCCGATGGCGGCCATCTTCTCGCTCTGCCGCATCTGCTCCTCCATCCGCCGGATGCGGCTTAGGTCCTGCAAGGTGTACACCCGGCAGTCCTCGCCCCGCTCCCGCAAATTCAAACGGCCCCAGGAGTAGCCCACCGGGATGGTGGCCCCGTCCTTCCTGGTCATCTCGATCACCGGCCGGGCCTCGGCGGAGACGGGCTGATGCAGGCCGGGAAATAAGCGCCACAACTCACGGTTCAACACCTCGGCGGCTAAATAGCCGCTGATCTCCTCGGCGGCCCGGTTGAAGGAGGTGATGCGGCCACCCGCGTCCACGGTGATGATCCCGGAGGTTAGGTCGTCGAAGATCTGCTTGTAGAGCTGACTTACGAAGTCCAGATGGCGGGAGGCCTGGTTCAAGGCGGTCTCGGTCAGGTACAGACGCTCGGCCAGAAAGGCGCTGAGCAGGGCCACCAGCAGGAAGGACAGCCCGTAGATCAGAAAACTTTGCAGCAGGACGACGGGGGCGGCGCTGGCGTGGATCCGGAAATTATCGGGCAAGAGCGCGGCCAGGTTGGGCCTCTCGGCGGCCAGCACCAGCCCGTAACCGATGATCCCCGCCCCGGCGACCCGCAACCCGCCCCGGCGCAGCAACAGCAAGCCGGCGCTGATGATCGGAAAAAAATAAAGAAAGGTGAAGATCGACTCGCTGCCCCCGGAGGCAAAGACCATGACCGTGCTTAAGACGCAATCGCTAAGCACCTGGCCGTAAACGAAGAGGGTGAGCCGGGTGAGCCGGGCGCAGAGCAGGGCCGAGGCGATGCTGAACAGGTAGATGAACAGGAAAAAAAAGGCCACCGCCGAGACGGACGGCAGATTCAAGGAGGGGTGGTTGAAGCGCAGTATCGAGCTGATCCCGAGAAAGATGGTCAGCAGACAGACCCGAAGCAAAAGCAGCCACTTGATCTGGCGGCGCAGACGCTCCTCTGGGTTGGCGGGGACGGCAGGAGAGGGGGAAAGCCCGGCGGCCACCTAGTCGATCCCGTACTTCTTGGTCTTGTAACGGAGGGAGCGGAAACTCACCTTGAGCAGCTCCGCCGCCCGCATCTTCGAGCCCCCGGCCCGTTCCAGGGCCTGGGCGATCAGGGTCTTCTCCAGACTGGCCACCGCCTCGTCCAGGCCCAGTTCGAAGTAGTCGTCACCGCTCATCTCCCCCTCCCGGGACTGGACGGCCCGCCGCCGGTGGGCGGAGAGGGTCAGGCTCTCGGGCAGGATGAGGTTGGAGTTCTCCAACGCCACCCCCCGCTCGATGATGTTCTCAAGCTCCCTGACGTTGCCGGGGAAGTCGTAATCCATCAGCACCTCCAGGGCGTAGGAGGACAGGGCGGTGATCTCCTTGCCGAACAGGGCCGAGTACTTGGCCAGGAAGTGGTTGACCAAAAGCGGCACGTCGGCCTTGCGCTCCCGGAGCGGCGGCACCCGGATGGGCACCACCGCCAGACGGTAGAAGAGATCTTCGCGGAAACGCTTATCCACCACCTCGGCCTCCAGGTCGCGGTTGGTGGCGGAGATGATCCGCACGTCGGCCTTGATGGTCTCGCTGCTGCCCACCGGCTTGAACTCCCGCTCCTGAAGCACCCGCAGCAGCTTGGTCTGGATCAGGGGGGTAAGCTCGCCCACCTCATCCAGAAAGACGCTGCCGTGATTGGCCTCGGTGAACAGGCCGGGCTTGTTGGCCAGGGCCCCGGTAAAGGCGCCCTTGACGTGGCCGAAGACCTCGCTCTCGAACAGGCTCTCGGGGATGGCGTTGCAGACGATGGGCACGAACTTGTGGCCCGCAGCCTTGCTCAGCTCGTGGATGGCCTGGGCCACCAACTCCTTGCCGGTGCCGGATTCGCCCTGGATCAGGACGTTGGCGTGGGTGGGGGCGATCCGGCGGATCAGGTCGAAGATGCGCCGCATCTCCTGGCTCTGGCCGATGATGCCCTGAAAACTCGCCCCCTCCGGCTCCTCCGACTCCTTGATCGGCCCGCCGCTGGCCAGGGCGTTCTTGATGATCTCCTTGATCTCCGGGACGTTGAAGGGCTTGGTGATGTAGTCGTAGGCCCCGCCCTTCATGGCCCGCACCGCGTCTTCAGGCGAGGCGTAGGCGGTGATCAGGATGACCGGGACGGAGAGCCCCCCGGCCCGCAGCTCCTCCAGCAGCCCCAAGCCGCTGCCGCCCGGCATCTTGATGTCGGAGATGACCAGGTCGATGGCGCCTTGACGGACAAGGGCCAGGGCCTCGGCGGGGTTGGCGGCGGTCTGGGCGGCGTAGCCCTCCTTCTCCAGCAGGATCTTCAAAAACTCCCGCATGCTCAACTCGTCGTCAACCACCAAGATGCTGGGGACATGGCCCATGACTTATAACCCCGTAAATTTATCGGCTCGTTAGACAGGCCGGCGGCGGAGACCGGCGCCGTCAAGGCAAATAGTAGCAGATTACGGGGGGGAGTCAAGCGGAAGACAAAGGGTGGCGGGCTGAAAAGACCGGCCAGGACCTCGCGCCGCGAGGCTGACCAGGTCAGGCAAGGTTGATGGCGTCGCAAAAAGACCGATCTACTGCGGCGCGTGGCGGTTTGGCTCGTTCGGCATACCATCTGTATGGCCTCACTCGCCAAACACACCCCGCGCCTTGTATATCGGCCCTTTTGC
>JAJYJA010000077.1 GCA_021789795.1 Deltaproteobacteria bacterium
TCACCGGGATGCCGCCGCCCACCGAGGCCTCAAAACCCACCTCCACCCCCTTCTGGCTCGCCGCCTCGAAGATCTCCCGTCCGTGGGTGGAGAACAGGGCCTTGTTGGCCGAGACCACATGCTTGCCGGCGGCGATGGCCTTGAGAATAAAGGTCTTGGCTGGCTCGATGCCGCCGATCAGCTCCACCACGATGTCGATTTCGGGGTCGTTGAAGATGTCGTCTGCCGAGCGGGTGAGGGTGGTGCCGGAAAACCGCTCGGGCAGGGCCGGGACCCCGATGTCCGCCACCGTCTTCAGGATGAGTTCGAGATTGGTCTTGCGGCGCAGATTCGCCGCCTGGGCCAGGAGCACCTCGGCGGTGCCGCTGCCCACCGTGCCGAAGCCGATGAGGCCAACGTGGATTTTTTTCATTAAAGGTCTCCTCCGCGCCGTTCTGAAACGTGACCGGCAGTTTGGTGAGGTGATGATTGCTCGCGCCGCCAGGCTGGCATTTTAGGGTGCAAATTTCGATTGATAACCGCTTTGCGGGGGGATGTCAAAAGGAAAAGCAGGGGACGGCGAGTGGTTTGCCTTTCCGTCCCTGGGCGGCCTTGACAGTCGTTATATCTTTCTGTATATAACGGTCATGGATAAGACGACGAAACGCACGGAGCGGCTGGGTGAGGCCCCGGCCATCTGTCGAGGCCGCGTCTGGCTGGAGGGGGCGGAGGGGACCTTCCTGGGCTATGGCCGTATCGTGCTGCTGGAGAGGATCAGCGAGCTGGGCTCCATCTCCCGGGCCGCCCGCTCCATGGAGATGTCCTACAAGCACGCCTGGGACCTGGTGGAATCCATGAACCGGCAGGGCGGGGAGCCGTTGGTGGTCAAGGTGAGTGGCGGCAAGGGTGGCGGCGGGGCGACGTTAACCGGGCGCGGCCAGCGGGCGGTGGCCGCCTTCCGTGCCCTGGAGACCAGGTTCAGGGCCTACCTGGACGGGGAGGGTCAGCGATTTGCCAAGGAATTCAACCTCAACGACCGGCCATGAGCGTCGTCATCCCCCTGCTTTTGACCCTGAAGGTGGCGGCTATCGCCACCCTGAGCACCATGTTGATCGGCCTGTTGCCGGCCTGGCTGTTGACCCGGCACGAATTTCCGGGCCGCGATCTGTTGGAGGTGGCGCTGACCCTGCCCCTGGTGCTGCCGCCCACGGTGCTGGGCTACTATCTCCTGGTGCTGGTGGGCCGTAACGGGTGGGTCGGCCATTGGCTTCGGGAGCACTTCGGGGTGTCGCTGATCTTTACCTGGCAGGGGGCGGTGCTGGCGACCACGGTGGTCTCCCTGCCCCTGGTGTTCAAGTCGGCGAGCGCCGCCTTCGCGGCGGTAAATCGGCAGTGCGAGGAGGCGGCCGCCATCCTGGGGGCCTCGGGGGCCGCCATCTTCTTCCGGGTCTCCCTGCCGCTTGCCTGGCGCGGCATCCTGGCCGGCGGGATGATGGCCTTTGCCCGGGCGATGGGCGAGTTCGGCGCCACCCTGATGGTGGCCGGCAACCTGCCGGGCCGCACCCAGACCTTGTCGATGGCGGTGTACGACGCGGTGCAGGCCGGTGACTGGCGGGCCGCCAACCTGATGACTGGCCTGATTACCGTAGTCAGTGCCGTCATTCTGTACGGTTCGGGGAAACTGCTGCAAACCGACTGGCGGTAAGGCCGGGCCTGGGAGGCGGCGGTCTCGGGCCGGAGGGCGGTCGAGATGTTCGCGTAAACGGAAACCGCCGGAGAAATTTTTTAATTAATCTTAAGGGGGTGTGTGATGTTGAATCGTATCGGTAAGTTAATTTGGTTGTTGGGGGTGTCGGCGTTTGTCCTGCTCGCCGCTGGGCGGGCCTCGGCCAATCGGGGTGAGATCATCGTCTCGGCGGCGGCCAGCTTGACCAACGTCATGGGCACCCTGGGTAAGGACTTCGAACGCCTCCATCCCGGCGCCAAGGTAATCTTCAACTTCGGGGCCACCGGCGACCTCCTGGCCCAGATCAGCCAAGGGGCACCGGTGGACGTCTTCTTTTCGGCCAACGAAAAGTACATGGATAAGGCGGAGGGGAAAGGCTTAATCGACCCGGTGAGCCGTAAGGATTTCGCCGGCAACGTCCTGGTGCTGGCCAGACCCGCCACTGGCCAGACGGCGGTCTCCGGGCTGCGCGACCTGACCCGACCCCAGGTGAAAAGGATCGCCATCGGCAAGCCCGAGACCGTGCCCGCCGGTCAATACGCCGAGAAGGTCTTGCGGGCCGCCGGCATGTGGGAGGCGGTGCAGCCGAAGTTGATTTTCGCCAGCTCGGTGCGCCAGGCCCTGGATTATCTTCAGCGCGGCGAGGTGGATTGCGGGTTGGTGTACGCCACCGATGTCAAGGTGACTAAAGGCCAGGTGACGACGGTGGCCGAGCTGCCAGGCACCAAGGTGCTGTATCCGGTGGCCCTGACCAAGGCGGGTTCCGGACGTCAGTCCGCCCGGATGTTTTTAAGTTATCTGGACTCGGACGCGGCCCGCGCTACCCTGCGTCAGGCCGGGTTTCTGCTGCCGTAATCCGCCCGGGGCCGAAGTTTGGAACTGGTCGTTGATATCAAGAAACAGCTCAGTTCCCGGGGGCGGGAGTTTACCCTGCGTTGCGCCTTCAGCTCCAGAGAGCAGTTCGTGGTGCTGTTCGGGGCCTCTGGTTCGGGCAAGACCACCACCCTGCGGGCGGTGGCCGGTTTGGAGCGGCCAGACGCGGGTCGGATCGTGGCTGGGGGCCGGGTGCTGTTTGACTCCCAGGCGGGGATAAACCTGTCGGCCAGGCGGCGCAACATCGGCTACCTGTTTCAGGATTATGCCCTTTTCCCGCACCTGACGGTGGAGAAAAACGTCGCCTTCGCCCTCAATCCCGGCCTGTTTGGCCGGCTGGGACGAGACGAGCAGGGCCGGATTGATTATTTCCTCGAACTCTTTCAGCTTGACGGTCTAAGGCAGGCCCTGCCCGCCGACCTCTCCGGCGGCCAGCGGCAGCGGACGGCCCTGGCCCGGGCCCTGATCCGCCAGCCCGATCTGCTGCTTTTAGACGAACCCTTCGCCGCCCTGGATCCCCACCTGCGCGCCCGGCTGCGCGCCAGCCTCCTGGATATCCAGCGCCGCTTGCAGGTGCCGGTGATGCTCATCAGCCACGATCCGGAGGATGTCGAGATCTTCGCCGAGACCCTGGTGCTCTACGAGTCCGGCCAGGTCAGCGCCGTGATAGAGAATTATCAGCAGGAGAAGAGTTGCCCGGAGTTCGGCGGGCCGGTCTGGAAGGCGGTACCGCCGCAAAAATGGCCGGGGGGTAGCCCTTGATACGAGACATTTTGCTTTCAGAGGGAGCCTCGTTGCGAGGGTATCACCCTGGTGTTGGCCCATAAAAAAAGCCGGGCTTGAGGCATCGCCTCGCGCCCGGCCTTCACCGACCCGCCACCAGGCGGCGGGATTTACTTCTTCTTGCCGCCCTTCTTGGCCGCCGCCGATTCGGTGGTCTCGGCCACCGCCACCTTGACCGGCATGCTCACCGAGACGCAGACCGTCTCCTTATCGTTCACCAACTCGACGTTGGCGGGGATGTTCAGGTCGGCGCAGGTGTACTTTTCATCCACCCCCAGGTCGCTGATGTCTTTTTCGATAAACTCCGGCACGTCCAGGGGCCGGCCCTTGAGCACCACGCTGCGCACCAGCACCGCCAGATCACCGCCCAGATCCACCCCCTTGGCCTTGCCGGTAAAGACCACCGGCACGGTGAAGGAGAGCGGCCTTTCCAGGGCGATGGCGCAGAAGTCGGCGTGGATCAAGGCCTCGCTGGTGGGGGAGGTCTGCATCTCCCGGACCATGACGTGGTAGGTGGACTCCTGCCCCTGATTGTTGACCCGCAGGTTGAAGACCGCGTTGCGCCGCTGTACCTTCAGCATGGTGTTGGTCAGCTCCTTGGTGTCGAGCTCAAGCGACAGCACCTCCGACTTGTGGCCGTACAGGACGGCGGGGGTGAGCCCGCTCCGGCGCAGACGGTGGGATGCCCCCTTGCCAAACTGGTCTCTGACCTGGGCGGTCAAATCAAACTGTAACATTTTGGTAATCCTCCAACCTGGAATTGATGGTTTTTGTTGATTGCTTCCTTAACAGGCCCCCGCCGTTCCGGCGGCGGACTAGACGAACAGCGAGCTTACCGAGTCCTCAGAATGGATGCAGGAGATGGCGCGGGCAAAGAGCTCGGCCACCGACAGCACCTTGATCTTCTGGCATTTCTGGGCCTCGGGACGCAGGGGAACGGTGTCGGTGACCACCAGTTGTTTGATCTGGGAGGCCTCCAGGCGCTCGATGGCCGGGCCGGAGAGCACCCCGTGCGAACAGCAGGCGTGCACCTCCTTGGCGCCCTTCTGCATCAGGATGTCGGCGGCGGAGCACAGGGTGCCGGCGGTATCGACCATATCGTCGAGCAGGATGGCGGTCTTGCCGGTCACGTCGCCGATGACGTTCATGGCCGCGCAGACGTTGGCCCGCTCCCGCCGCTTGTCGATGATCGCCAGGTCGGCTTGCAGCCGCTTGGCAAAGGCCCGGGTGCGCTCCACCCCGCCGGCGTCCGGCGACACCATCACCACCTCATTGAACTGATTGGAGATGTGCTTAAGCAGGATGGGGGCCGCGAACAGGTTGTCCACCGGGATGTTGAAGAAGCCCTGGATCTGTCCGGCGTGCAGGTCCATGGTCAAGACCCGGCGGACGCCGACCACCATCATCATCTCCGCCACCACCTTGGCGGTGATCGGCACCCGGGGCGCCACCTTGCGATCCTGGCGGGCGTAGCCGTAATATGGCAGCACGGCGGTGATCCGGCGGGCCGAGGCGCGGCGCATGGCGTCCACCATGATCACCAGCTCCATCAGGTGGTCGTTGACTGGCGGGCAGGTCGGCTGGATGATGAAGATGTCGCTGCCCCGGACGTTCTCGCCTATCTCGACGAAGATCTCTCCGTCGCTGAAGGTGCGAACCTCGGCCTTGGACAACTCCATGTCGATGTGCCGGCAGATGTCGGCGGCCAACTGGCGGTTGGCGTTTCCGGTAAAGATCTGCATCTTACGTGGCATGTCTTTAGAGCCTTTCTTGAGGGTGCGATGGTTGATGGCGGCGCCAAAAGTCCGCTCTACTGCGTCCCCGTCCAACCTCAGCGGGGATTGGACAGAATTGCGGGGCGGTTTTGCTCGTTCGGCGTACAATTAAGGTATGGCCTAACTCGCAAAACGCATCCCGCGCCTTGTATGCCGGCCCTTTTGCTGCGCCGTTGGCTATCTTTTTGCGAGACCGTCTGCTGGTTAAGTGGCTGGGGTGGTAGGATTCGAACCTACGAATGCAGGCGTCAAAGGCCTGTGTCTTACCGCTTGACGACACCCCAGCAGGGAATCCTTCCGTGTCTAGTCCGCGGGAGAGGTCAGGAAGACCTCTGGATACAGTCGCTGGCAGGTCTCGTGGGCCTGCTCGGCCAAGACGGGGTCGAGAAAGACGCCGAACACCGTGGCCCCGCTGCCCGACATCAGGGCCGAGACGGCCCCGGCCCCCAGCAGCCGCTCCTTGATTGCCCCAATAACCGGATAACGGGCGATGGTCACCGCCTCCAGGTCGTTGTAAAGCCCGCCCGCCGCCTCCGGGGAAAACCCTTGCGCGAGTACGGCGGCGGCATGTTCCTTCCAGGAAGAATAGCCCCTTAACTTATAGGGATCGGCACTGGTTGTCAACCCTAAATTGCTGTACACCCAAGCGGTCGAGACCGGCAGGCCGGGATTGACCAGTAGCAGTTGGTAGCCGCGTGGGCCCTCGATGGGCGCCAGTTCGGTGCCGGTGCCGGTGGCCAGGGCGGTGGTGTCGTCGGCCACGAAGAAGGGGACATCGGCTCCCAGTTCCGCCCCCAGCGCCAGCAGTTCGGCTTCGTTAAGGGGCTGTCCGTGGAGGAGGTTCGCGCCCCGCAGCACCGCCGCCGCGTCACTGCTTCCTCCCCCCAGGCCGGCGGCCAGGGGAATGCGTTTATGCAGGGTGAGGCGCAGGCCAGGGGCGATTCCTGCCCGTTCGTAAAAGAGCGCCGCCGCCTTAAAGGCCAGGTTGGAGGCGTCCTCGGGCAGTGGTGAACCCGGGCAGCCCAGGCGGAGGCCCGGGCCTTTCAGGCTCAGATGCAGGCGGTCGGCCAGGGAGAGCTTCTGCATGACCGAGACCAGGTCGTGGTAGCCGTCCTCCCGCCGGCCCAGCACCCGCAGCAAGAGGTTGACCTTGGCCGGGGCCGAAATCTCAAGCTCGCGCATCCTCATCCCGTCCCCAAGACCAAGACGCCTTGTCGTCCCGGGCCCGTTAAGAGCGGGCCTTGACGAAGCGCATCTTGAGGTCGTAGAGGGTGGTCTCCACCAGATCCATTTCCTCCCGGCTCAGGTTGCCGGCGGTCTTGGCCTGCAACATGGACATGGTGTCGATGGTGTGCTTGGCCAGCAGCAGGTCCTTTTGCGGCTGGCCGGTAGCGGGGTCGGCCAGCACCCCTAAGTGGTAGAGGGCCGAGGAGTTCAGGGCCATGAAAAAGGTGGTGAAGGTGACATCGGGCATGACGCACTTGCCGTCCTTCATCACCATCCCCGGCCCGCATGGACAGGGCTTTTTGCCAGATTTTTCTTGCTCGTTCATCGGGCCACCCTTGGGTGAAGGTCGCGGGTTTAAGCGGCGGGCATGTCCACCACCCGGGCCTGGCTCAGGTGGCTTAGCCCCCGCACGGTCTCCAGTTCCTCGGCGGTCAGCAGACGGTCGGTGTTGAGCAGGATGACGTTCTGGCCCCGGGCGTCCTCGGCCCCCACCGTCATGTTGCGGATGTTGACCCCGAACGAGCCGATGGTGGTGCCCAGGGTGCCGATTACCCCCGGCACGTCCTGGTTGTGGACGTAGAGCAGCGGGCCGGCGAGGGTGGCCTCCAGCCGGAAGGTGTTGAGCCGCACCAGGCGAGGCTCGTTCTTGCCGAAGACCGTGCCGGACAGGACGTTCTCGCCCTCGGTGGTCTTGACCGTCACCTTGATCATGTTGGTGAAGTCGTCGGAGTCGTTGGTCTTGGACTCCGTCACCTTGATGCCGCGGTCCTTGGCGATCATCGGGGCGTTGATGAAGTTCACCGCCTCCTTCAGGATGGGGGTGAACAGACCCTTCAGAAAGGCCACCGTGATCGGGGTGACGTTGATCCCCCCCGCCAGCTCGCCGATATATTCGATGTTGATCTCCGAGATGCCGCCCTTGGCGATCTGCATGTGGAAGCTCCCCATCCGATCCATCAGGTTCAGGTAGGGGCCGACCTGCTGCATCACCTCGGCGCTGACCGAGGGCACGTTGACGGCGTTGGTGATGCTGCCGCTGTTTAGGTAGCTCGCCATCTGCTCGGCGATGGCGATGGCCACGTTCTCCTGGGCCTCGGCGGTGGAGGCGCCCAGGTGCGGGGTGCAGATGAAGTTGTCGAGCCCCAGGAGCGGGTTGTTGTCCAAGGTGGTGGGCTCGACCTCGAAGACATCGAGGGCGGCGCCGGCGATGGTCTTGTTCTTTAAGGCGTCAAAGAGGGCCGCCTCGTCCACCACCCCGCCCCGGGCGCAGTCGATGAACATGGCGGTGGGCTTCATGAGCTTGAACTTGTCGGCGGAGACGAGCTTGGCGGTCTCTTTCAGGAAGGGTACATGCACGGTGAGGTAGTCGCTGCGCTGGCACAGCTCGTCCAGGCTAACCAGTTCCACCCCCATCTTGTCCACGATCTCTTTGGGCATGTGGGGATCGAAGGCGATGACCTTCATCCGCAGGCCCTTGGCCCGGTCGGCGACGATGGCCCCGATCCGGCCGATACCGATGATCCCCAGGGTCTTGCCGGTCACCTCCCGGCCCGAGAACTTCTTCTTCTCCCACTTGCCCTGCTTCATGGAGGCGGTGGCCTGGGGGATGTTGCGGGTCAGGGACATCATCATGGCGATGGCGTGCTCGGCGGCGGTGGTGGCGTTGCCGTCCGGGGCGTTCATGACCACGATTCCCTTCTTGCTGGCGGCGGGGATGTTGACGTTGTCGAGCCCGATGCCGGCCCGACCCACCACCTGGAGGTTTTCGGCGGCGTTGATGATCTCCTCGGTGACCTTGGTGGCACTGCGGATGACCAGGCCGTGGTAGGCGGGGATGATCCTCTTCAACTCCTCGGGCGCGAGTCCGGTGTTGATGTCCACCTCCAGCCCGGCGTCTCTAAGGATCTGGGCGCCGATTGGGGCTAGGTTGTCACTGATGAGTACCTTCATTTATCTTTCCTCAAAGCTCGTTTTGGATGGAATGCGGGGCCGGGACATTATCCTAGCCCCTCCCAGAATGGTCAACTGGCGGTCATTGACCGTGCGTCGGGGCCACAAAATTGTCGAGTATGCTGTTGGCGGCCTTTTTTGTCAAGCACTATTCCTGCCCTGGTCCCGGCCTGGTTGGGCAGCGGAAACAGGCGGAGAAATCCGCCGGGCCGGGCGGGTCGTCCTCCTCCGCCGGGGCCGGCCCTTGCCAGGCGGAGCGACGGAAGTCATCCTTGAGCTCGGTTAGCCGGGTGGCGAATAGCTGGCGGACAAAGGCGTCCGTCGCCAGGTAGGCCAGCAGGTCGTGCTCCAGGTCGGAGGCCAGTTGCTCCAGGACCCGGTGGCGCTCCTCCTGGTCGATGAAGTTGCGCTCCCGGACCAGTTCGTGGCTCAGCCGCTCCCCCAGCTTATGCCGGCAGAAGGCCGACTCCGGGTCCTCGCCCGCCACCGCGCTGGTCATCCATTCCCGAAGCGGGATTAGGAGCCGGCAGCGGAGCCTGACCAGCCAGCGGTCGCCGGCCAGTTGCTTGGACTCGTCCTGGTAGCTGATCGTCACCCCGTTTTCGAGTTTCTGGTCGGTTGGTAGCATTTTTTGCCTATGTTTATGGGGGGCTGACCGGGCCGCTTGTCCGGCGGACATCCGGCCCGGCATTTTTAGTTAATGAAGGGAGCGGCCGTTTCTGGTAAATTAGCTGCGCCATAATTACCACAATCAGCCCCCGAATCAAAGGAGAACCATGAGCCTCACGATATACGACACCCAGTCCGGCCAGAAACGGCCCTTCGTACCGTTGGCCGAGGGCGAGGTCAAGATGTACGTCTGCGGGATCACCGCCTACGACTACTGCCATATCGGCCATGCCCGCTCGGCCCTGATCTTCGATATGATCGCCGCCTATCTCCGCTACCGGGGTTATCGGCTCACCTACGTCCGCAACTTCACCGACATCGACGACAAGATCATCAACCGGGCCCGCGAGCAGGGTCTAAGCTCCGAGGAGCTGGCTGGCCGTTTTATCGAGGAGTTCTACACCGACATGCGCCAGTTGGGGGTGGCGGCCCCGGACTTCGAGCCCAAGGCCACCGAGCATATCCCGGAGATCATCGAGCTGATCTCCCGCCTGATCGACCGGGGCCTGGCCTATCAGGCGGGCGGGGACGTGTACTTCGCGGTGGACCGGTTTCCGGCCTACGGGGCGCTCTCGGGCCGCAACCTGGACGAGTTGCAGGCCGGGGCCCGGATCTCGGTCAGCGAGATCAAGCGGAATCCCATGGATTTTGCCCTCTGGAAGGGCAGCAAGCCGGGCGAGCCGACCTGGGACAGCCCCTGGGGGCCGGGCCGGCCTGGCTGGCACATCGAGTGCTCGGCCATGAGCCGCAAGTATCTGGGCGAGCACTTCGACATCCACGGCGGGGGCGAGGACCTGGTGTTCCCCCATCACGAAAACGAGCTGGCCCAGAGCACCGGCGCCAGCGGCGGCCCCTTTGTCAACTACTGGGTGCACCACGCCTTCGTGACCATCAACGACGAGAAGATGTCCAAGTCCCTGCACAACTTCCTGACCATCCGCGAGGTGCTTCGCGACCACCACCCCGAGGCCCTGCGGCTGATGGTCTTCTCCACCCACTACCGGCATCCCTTAGACTTCTCCGAGGCCGCCCTGCGTGACGCCCAACTGGGGGTGAACCGGCTCTACGCCTGCCTGGCCGACTGCCGGCAGTTGCCGTCCGGCCAGCAGGGGGTCAGTGCCCAGGCCAGTGCTGAGGAGGTGGGGTTGCTGGACAGCCTTGGGCCGCGATTCTGCGAGGCCTTGGACAACGACTTCAACACCGCCCAGGGACTGGGGGTGCTATTTGAGGGGGTGAAGGCCATCAACCGGATCAGGCAGTCACTGCCCAAGAAACCCGCCGTAAGCGACGTCGAGCTGTTGCGCCGCGCCACCCTCGCCTTGACGGAGCTGGGGGGG
>JAJYJA010000078.1 GCA_021789795.1 Deltaproteobacteria bacterium
CCGAACGAGCCAAACCGCCACGCAACGCAGTAGATCGGTCTTTTTGCGACGCCATCAAAGTTAAGCGGAGGTCTCCTGCCCCTCCTGTGACTGGGAGAGGATCTGCTCCAGCCGCTCCTGCCCCGGCCCGGAGAGTTGCAGAAACTTGAGCCCCAAGCGGATGAGCTTAGGGGTCTGATCCGGATGCCGGTCGATGACCAGGAGGTTGGAGACCACCGCCCGGATCTCGCCCACCTGCACCGGCCCGTCCTCGCCGGCGAAGATCAGGGTCAGCATACAGGGATAGGCGCTGTTCAACTGCGGCTCCATCTCGAACTCGCACAAGGCCCCGCCCAGGCTGATGTTCTGCACCGAGGCCGCTATCCGCACCTGGCGCTGCTCGATGACCGACTGGGTGTCAAGCAGGCTGTAGCGCTTGGCCTGACGCAGGGCGGCCGGACTGCACACCCGGTCGATGGCCTGGGCCAAGGCCTCTGCCGAACAGGGCAGGGCCAGATAGGCGTTCCCGGCCAATTCGGCGGCCAGCTCCAAATGCTCCCGCTGGTCGTTGACCAACAGCAGGAAGGGGATGGCCGGCCCGTTGCCGCCGGCGGCGGCCCGGCGGCAGAAATCCAAGCCCTTCCGGTCGTGGATGTCCCAGCCGTAGAGAATCAGGTGCACCGTGCTCCGGGCGATGACCCCCTTGGCCTGACCGATGCCGGCGGCCTCGGAGATCACCGCGTCGTTCAGACTGGACAAAATCCGGGCCTGGAGCACCCGGCGCATCATGTCGGATTCCTCAACGATAAGAATATGCCTGGCCATAACCCCTCCGCCTGGTTGTTCGCTTAACCGCGCCTAAACCGCCCTCCCTCTCATGGTGGCAAAAATCACCCCTTTTGGCCAGCGTTTTTAATGACCAACGCCCCTGTCCCCCCAAAAACGCCTGGGCCCCAGACGCCGCGCCGTCTGCCCGACTCGCTGTGGGCCTTCTCCACCTACTTCGCCGAGGGCTTCCCCTACACCGTCATCCGCATCGTCTCGGCCCTGTTTTTCCGCGACCGGGGGATGAGCCTGGAGGCCCTGGGGGTCACCTCCGTCTTCGGTCTGCCCTGGGCGTTGAAGTTTCTCTGGGGGCCGCAGGTGGACGCCTACGGCAGCAAGCGGCGCTGGCTGGTACTCTCCGAGTCCCTGCTCTGTCTGGTGATCCTGCTCGTCGTCCCCGCCTGCCGGGAGACAAACGGCGTCACCCTGGTGGCGCTCATCCTCTTCGCCGGCAGTTGGATCGCCGCCACCCACGATATCGCCATCGACGGTTTCTATCTGGAGGCCCTGGACCAAACGGGCCAGGCCCGCTACCTGGGGCTCAGGGTCATGGCCTATCGGATCGCCATGATGACCGGGGCCGGGGCGGTGGCCACCCTGGGGGCCAGATACGGCTGGCCACTCGCCTTTGGCGTCTCCGGCCTGCTCATGACCGGGCTCTGCCTGACCCACTGGCGACTACTACCCCACCCGGAGGCCGAGAGCCACCCCGCGCCCTGGCCGTCGTTCGTCCGCGCCCTTAAGGCGCACCCGGCCTGGGTCGCGGCCGGGGCGGCCCTTATCCTGCTGGCGCTGGCCACCGGCCGGCGGGCGGTAAGCGGCGGCCTCGGCCAGGCGGCGGGCCGGCTGCCCGAGCTGATCGCCAGCCTCCTGTTCGCCGGCCTGCTGGGGGTCTGGCTACTGCGCCGCCGCCTGCACGGCTGGCTGCTTACGCATCCCCAAGGCTTCTACGGTCGGGCCTTCCTCTCCTTTATCGACCGGCCCCGGATCGGGGTGACGGTGGGCTTCATCACCTTGAGCCGTACCGGCGAGTACCTCTTCTCCAGCATGTACTCGCCCTTTCTCATCGATCTGGGGCTTAAGGCCCACTACGGCTGGATCTCGGCCCTGGTTGGTCTGCCCTGCTCAATCGGCGGGGCCATGCTCGGCGGCTGGCTAATCGGCCGCCACAGCCTCCGCCGGATGATCTGGCCCTTCCTGCTGCTTCAGAACCTGAGCATCCTGGTCTACCTGCCCCTGGCCCATCATTTTTCAGGTATTATTTCAGACAAGCTCGCTAATCAAGGGCAAGCGGCGGCCAACCCGGCCTTGCTGACCGCCATCGCCGCCGCCCACGGCCTCGACCAACTGGCCGCCGGCCTGGGCACCGCGGTGTTGATGACCTTCCTGATGCGCATCTGCCAGCCGGAATTCAAGGCCTCGCATTACGCCATTGGCACCGGCCTCATGGGCCTGACCGGTCTCTACGCCGGCCTGGCGAGCGGTTTCCTTACCCACTGGCTGGGCTACGGATACTTCTTCGGCCTAAGCTTCCTGCTCTCCCTGCCGGGCATGTTGCTAGTTTTTTTTCTTCCTCTTGAGCAGTAACCAGATCCCGCGCCTGGCATATCGGCCCTTTTGCTTGGCCATCGGTTACTTCCGGCGAGATCGTCAGGGGGGTTCAGGCGCAAAAAAAAGGCCGGGCCGGGAGACCTCAACTCCTGGTCTCCCGGCCCGGCCTGGTGGCGCGGACGACAGGCCTATAATCCGCCGCCGGGCGGGGCCTATCCGCTCCTCCTCTGCGGCTACTTCTTGGCCTTGGGGGTGGTGGCGGTGTTGACGTTTAAGGTGGGCAGCTTGGCGTCCAGGGCCTTGATCACCTGGTCGCTGATGTCCAGGGAGTCGGCGGCGTAGAGCAGGCCGTTGCTCCGCGACTTCTCGAAGATCAACGAGATGCCCTCCGTCTTGCCGATGTCGTTGATGATCGTCTGCAACTCCTTGAACAACGGATCAAGCACCTTCCGCTCCAGTTGCTTCATCTCGAACTGGGCGTCCTCCACCTTGAGCTGATACTCGCGCATCTTCTTCTGGTAGTCCCGCTCCTTGCTGGCCTTCACCTCGTCGCTCCAGGCCGAGCCCTTCTTCTCGATCTCGTCCGCCATCGCCTTCAAGGCATCCTGATCGCCCTTGAACTTGGGCTGCAACTCGGCCTTCTTGGCCTCCAGGGCCTTACGGGCCTCGGCCCCGGCCTTGGACTTTTCGATGACCTGCTGGACGTTGAAGGTGGCGATCTTAAGCTGATCCGCCGCCAGGGCCGGGGTGGCGCCGGCGATGAGCAGGGCGCAGAGGGCGCAAAATGCGATTCTTAACGATTTCATGTCCGTTTCCAATCCTTTCAGGTAAAGATAATTAACCTCCCGGCCAGAGGGCGAAGACCTGCTCCTCCGCCGGACAAAAAAAAACCGCGGCGCATCTTCGTGCGAAGACATTCCGCGGTTTCAACCAAACGGCGGCGGGCTGTTCGGCCAGCAACCGCCAGGACTTACTTACTGCTGGACGAAGTCGTCGCGGCGGTTCTGAGACCAAGCCAGCTCGTCGTGACCGAAGTTCAGCGGCTTCTCGGAGCCGAAGCTGATGGTGTTCATCCGGGCGGCCGCAACACCCATGTTGGCCAGGTACTTCTTGGCGGCATTGGCGCGGCGCTGACCCAGGGCCAGGTTGTACTCCTTGGTGCCCCGCTCGTCGCAGTTGCCCTCGATTCTGATCTTGACGCTGGCGTTATCCTTCAGATAGGAGGCGTTGGTCTGCATCCGGCTCTTCTGGTCCGCCCGGACGACCGACTTGTCGAAGTCGAAATAGACCGGCAGCATGGGGGCGGTGGTCCGGCCCTCCAGGATGTTCGAGGCGGCACTCGCGGGCGGAGTGGTATCCAAACCCTCGGGGGCGCCCGGCGCGACGTTGCTCTCCTGACTGGCAGCGGCGGGGGCGGCGGCCTCCTCCGCCTTCACCTTCTTCTGGCTACAGCCACCCGCCATGAACAGGGCGCCCAGCATGACACCTAACGCAGCGTACTTCAGATAACCTTTAACCATTGTCTTCCTCCCATAGTTATACTTTAGTTTTCCTACCCCAATAAGCAGGAATTACTTATGATAAAAAAACCCAAGTAAAATTTCAATCCCTATTTACAAAAAAAATGGCCCTGCCGGCGCCTAAGCTGGCCGGCGCCAGACAACTTTATCGAAATGATGAATTGACAGTCCTCCTCTTTTCTGCGAATTTAACTTAAAACTTCTTAAAGAAAATCGACTCTCCCGCAGACGCCAAACTCACCTCGCAAACCAACCAAAATGCCAGCGAATATAACGCGTCCGGCGAATTTAGCAAACACAATCCGCCACCGAACAAAAAAAAACCGGTATTCTAAGACATGGGCAACAGCGCGATCCTGGAAGGAATGATAGCAAGCAATAAATATGGGGCTTTTTTTGGGGTAAAACAAGAGACCCTGGATGCCGTCTGGGCGGCGCTCACCGACCCGGCGGGCCACTCCGTCACCTACGTCAGCATGGAGATCGGGGCCGACAACGACGCCCACAACCCAGTCAAGGAGCGACTCCAAAAGCTGCCCTTCAGCAGCAAGGACGCCCGGCTCAAGTACTTCGCGAGCAAGTTTCTGCACGACCCGGGCAAGATCCCCAACTACAGCGGCGGCCTGGGGGTGCTGGCCGGCGACACCTTGAAGAGCTACGCCGACTGCGCCATCCCGGCGCTCGCCATCTCGCTCCTCTACCGCAAGGGCTATTTCTCCCAGCTCATCGACTCCCGGGCCGGACAGATCGCCTACTCGACCCAGTGGCGACCCGAGGAAACCTCCAACCTCTACCTGCTGAAAGACCCGCAGAACCCCGACATCCCCCTCCAGATCGAGATCCCCTTCTACGAACGGGGCGACCGCCGGGTGAACGCCTACGCCAACCTGTGGATGAAGATGGAAATCAGTTCGACCCTGGACTTCTTCGTCCCCGAGATCCTCCTAGACTACAGCGTCGTCACCTCGCCGCCCTGGGTACGCAAGGCCGCCGAGCACCTCTACGACAGCCGCAGCGAACGCTCGAAGATCATCCAGCGCCGCCTCCTGGGGGCGGGGGTGATCCCGGTGATGAGCGCCCTGGGCGTCACCTCCAACACCATCCACCTAAACGAGCAGCACGGGGTGTCGGTGGTGCTGCACTTGATCGCCGAACAGCTAAAGCAGCGCTTCGGCGACGACTACCCCCTGGTGGCCGAGGATCGCGACATCCTGATGGCCGCCGAAAAGGCGGCGCAGCGGATGGTCTATACCATCCACACCCCGGTCAGGGCGGGCCACGACCGCTTCAGCCGGGACCTGTTCGCCGAGATCGGCCACTCCTTCTGCCAGCGGGTGCTGGGGCTCCTGGCCCAGGATCAGGACAACCCCGGCCTGTTCAACTTCACCGACCTGGCGATGCGGATCAACCGGGCCACCAACAGCGTCAGCCGCATCCACCAGGAGGTCACCCGCAAGCAGTTCCCACGCTACGCCAGCAAGATCAAGGCGGTGACCAACGGCGTCCACCACCTGACCTGGATCAGCGCCGCCAAGGCCGAGCTCTACGACAGCTTCCGGGAGCTGAACCACTGGCGCCAGGATCCGGGCGCCTTTGCCAACGCCGACAAACTGTTCGAAAACAACAGGTTCCGCACCTACCTGGAGCAGGCCTGGCTGACTGACACCACCCGCCTGACCAACTACATCAACGCCATGCTGGTTCAGCACCGCAACCAGATGCACGAGACCTGGATCGATCCGCCCAACTACATCACCCACCTGGACGAAAAGGCCCGCAACCTCACACCGGACACCCTGACCATCGGCTTCGCCCGCCGCTTCTCGACCTACAAGCGGGCCGACCTCATCTTCGACAACATCGACACCCTGGCCCGGCTGGTGCTCGAACACCAGTGGCCGGTAAACTTCGTCTTCGCCGGCAAGGCCCACCCCAACGACGAGCCGGGCAAGGGGATCATCAAGCTGCTCCTCGACCGGCAGCAGGAACTATACGAGAAGAGCCGGGGCCTGGCCAAGCTGGTGTTCATCCCCGACTACGACATGGCAATCGCCAAGCTGATGGTGGCCGGGGTGCACGCCTGGCTCAACACCCCCAAACGCCCGCTGGAGGCCAGCGGCACCAGCGGCATGAAGGCGGCCCTCAACGCGGTGCCCAACATCAGCACCATGGACGGCTGGTGGGTGGAGGGCTATCACGGCGGCCAGACGGGCTGGAAATTCGGCATCGAGACCACGGTCACCGAGGCCTGCCTGAGCGAGGACGCCGCCTGCCTGCTCTACGACCAGGACTCAACCTCCTTCTACCGGCTTTTCCCCGAGATCCTAAGCGAGTTCTACGACCAGACCAAGCGGCACCGGCTCATCGACCGCTGCCTCCACAACATCGCCCTAAACGCCCCCATCTTCAACACCCACCGGGTGACCGCCGAATACGTGCGCCTCTACGGCCTGCCCCTGCCCGGGCCGGTCGCCAGACGGATCGACAAGCTCTCGGAGCTGTACCACAGCAACCCGGAATAAAACCTCAAGGCCTAAAGGAACCCCATGTCCGACCTCGTCCGCTTCGGCATCTCGATCACCGACGACCTCCTGCTCCGCTTCGACCGACTAATCGCCGACAAGGGCTACGTCAACCGCTCGGAGGCCATCCGCGACCTAATCCGCAACGCCCTGGTGGAGAGCGACTTGAGCCGGGGCGAGGGGGAGGCGATCGGCACCATCTCCATGGTCTACGACCACCACACCCGGGAGCTGGCCGACAAGCTGACCGAACACCAGCACAGCCATCAGAAGGAGATCATCTCCGCCCTGCACATCCACCTGGATCACCACCACTGCCTGGAGGTGGTGGTGGCCAAGGGCCGCGCCCGGGAGATTCAACGCCTGGCGGACGAACTGATCGGCACCAAGGGGGTGAAGCACGGCAAGCTGATGATGAGCACCACCGGCAAGGACCTAGGATAGACGGGCCGCCTCAGCGCCATCTTGACGCAAGACTATTGATTTGCCCAGGAGAATAAAAGTAATTCATAAATTTTGAACCATAAATCGACTGCAACTCTGCTACGGTAGGTTTATATCTGGAATTAAATTTTTTATAGATCGGCTGATACCACTTGTAACTTGCCAGGTTGTCATGTCGCAACTTAAAATCATCCAGTCCCATAAATTTTCCCAGCTCTCCCGCCACTTCATCTAAATTTTCCAACCTGATGATAATCATCCGCACCCTTCCGCTCTTGCTCTCGTAGGTCTGAAATCCCCGCTCCCAGTCAAATGGCTTGGCGTAAACATCAATAAAATGCCGGTCTATATCTGGATAATAGAAGTGTGATTTAAGCAGGTTGTCGTACCAGGAACTAACCGAGCTTCCGGTGTTCAGCCGCCGTAGATGCCCGATTATCGCCTGTTCCTGCTGCTCGTAGGGCATCGCCTGGAATTCCTCCACCCCGGCGATGAAGTAGTCGTTACGCCACGGCTCGCGGTAGTTCATCGACTGGAAGATGGTGGAGATGTTGCGGGCCAGAAGGTCGCGCACCAGGCTGATGATGACGAATTCCTCCTCCGAGTGGTGGAGAACGTCGTAAAGCGGCTTGATCGAGTGGGTCTGGATGAGGTTGTGGTGGATCAGCCAGCGGGGAGACTCACCGACCACCGGCGCCAGGCTGATTCCGGGATTGGCGTAAGGCCTAAGCGACTTGAACACCGTCGAGGAGCCGACCTTGCCCATCTGCCAGATGAAGACCTTCTGGTCGATGCCCCTGACCTTCCGATCTCTGGCGGGGCAGACGCGGGGGCCTGACTCCGGGGCCGGACGGATGATGACGTTGCCAGGCCCGGTCGTCTGCGGGATGAGATAGACGCTGAAGTCCGCCCTCCCCCCCGCCGCCTCCCAGGCGATCCGCCCCTCCTCGACCGCGAACTGGCCCGGCACGAAGCGCCCCGCCGCCTCGCGGATCGCCGCCCGCAGTTCCCGCGAGGCCGCCTGGTCAATCCTCGCCACCCGGCGCAGCACCCCCTCCACCCGGAAGCAGACCTCGTCCCCGCCGCTGTCGGCGGGCTCCAGGTGGATGTCGCTTGCGGCAAGGCGCCTCCCCTCATCCAGCAGGGCGGCCAGGGCGGCCCGCCGCTGACCGGGCTGGGCGAGCCGCGCCGTCAGCCAACGGCCCAACTCCGCCAGCCGCGCCGTCAGGTCGCCCCGGATGGGAACTTCGTGAGCGACCGCCTTATCTTTATCAATACAATTAGTCACTACCTGGACACTAAGACAGCTCCGCCTCCCTCAGGCCCCGCAGCTCGGCCAGGGTGAAGACCGGGCCGTGGGCGCAGACCAGCTTCGGCCCCAGGTGGCAGTGGCGGCAGACCCCCAGCCCGCACTTCATGTGGCGCTCCAGGGTGGTGATGATGTCCTGGTCGGAAAGGCCCAGGCGGGTCAGCTCCGCGGCCACGAAACGAAACATGACCGGCGGGCCGCAGATCAGGGCCGAGCTGCGGCCGGGATCGGGGCTGATCTGGGCAAACAGGGTGGTGACCAGGCCCACTTGGCCGGTCCAGCCCTCCCCGCCTTGATCCACGGTCAGCAGGCACTTGACCCCCGCTCGCCGCCAGCCCTCCAGCTCGGCGCCAAAGGCGATGTCGGCGGGCGAACGGCTGCCGTAGAGGAGGGTGAGCTGGCCGTACTCCCCCCGCCGGTCCAGACAGAGGTTGACCACCGAGGCCAGGGGGGCGAGGCCGATGCCCCCGGCCACGAAGATCAGGTCCCGGCCCTTGAGCTCGTCCACGGGAAATGGCCGGCCATAGGGCCCCCGCAATCCGACCAATTCACCTGCGGTCATCCGGTGCAGGGCGGCGGTCAGACGTCCGGCCTTACGGACGCTCAGGGTCAGGCCGCCGGGCCGGGTGGGGCTGGAGCTGATGGAGATCGGCGCCTCGCCGCCGTGGGGCACCGAGACCATCACGAACTGGCCGGGCCGGTAGGTGAAGGCCCGGTGCCGCTCGGGATCGGTAAAGGCCAGCTCGAAGCTCTTGATCTGGCTGTTCTCCTCCGTAACCCGCAGGATGCGGGCCGGATACGGCAGATAGGGGTTGCCGTTGTCGGTCATTGGCGCACCTCGCAGACCAGGTCGATGAAGCGGACGATATCCACCCCGCCGAAGCAGATGCCCAGGCAGCGCCCGCAGCCGACGCAACTTGGCCGGCCATGCTCCCGCACGTCGTAGAGCAGCTTGTGGAGAAAGCGCTGCCGCAACTGGTCACGAGAGGCGTCCACCGGGTTGTGGCCCCCGGCCAGGCGGGTGAAGCCGCCGAAGGTGCAGGCGTCCCAGGAACGCTGGCGGATCCCCTCGGTGGCGGTGAGCTGCTGGTCGGTGATGGTGAAGCAGGTGCAGGTGGGGCAGACATAGGCGCAGCCGCCGCAGTCCTGACAGCGCCGGGCCAGCCCCGCCCACAGCTCCTCTGGCAGGGGCTCGTCCGCCTGCAGGCGCCGGATGGCCTGCTCCAGATGCACCTGGCGCTGAAAGTGGCTGCGCGACTCCAGCAGGGCCTGGTACTGGGCCTTGCGATCCCCCTCCTCCGCCGGGGTGAAGAAGTGCCGCCAGCGGCCCACCAGCTCCGCCCCCCGGGCCCGGCCCACCTCCACCAGGTAACGGTCGCCCAGGTCGGTCAGTTGCAGGTCAAAGCCGTACTCCAGGAAGGGCCCGGTCTTGGTGCTGTTGCAAAAGCAGTTGGCAAAGGGCTGGTTGCAGGCCAGCGAGATGAGCAGCGAGTCGTGCCGCCGGGCGAAATAGTAGGGATCGCGGCCCCGCCTGGAGAAGATCACGTCCAGGTAGAGCACCGCCGACAGGTCGCAGGCCCGCACCCCGAAAAAGAGCAGGGGCCGGCCCGCCTCGGGCGGCTCGAAGCGGTAGCCGCCACCCTCCCCGTCCAGACGGTAGCGAAACATGGTCTCCTGCTGGGGGAAGAGGAAGGGCTTGAGCGAGGCCTGGGGCTGATGCTCCAGGTCGAGCTCCACCCCCGCCAAGTCATCGACCTCGGCAAACAGGGTGTCGCCGTGCCGGTTCCTGAGCGGCGCCACCAGGCGGTGCTCCCGCATCAACCGGCGCAGCAGGCTTAAGGTATGGTCTTTTTTCAGGATCAGGTGGTCGTTCATTATCACACCTTGAAGGTCTCGAAAGAAGGTAGCCGATGGCTAAGCAAAAGGGGCGAGACGCACGGCGCAGACCTTGTACTCCGGGCACTGGGCCTTGGGGTCGCGGGCGGCGGAGGTCAAGAGGTTGATGGGCGTCTCCGGGAAGTGGAAGCTGGTGTACACCGAGCCCGGCGGGGTCTGCCCGGTGACCAAGGCCCGCACCGTGACCTCACCCCGCCGGGAGGCAAGCCGCACCAAGTCGCCAGTCCGCAGGCCGAGGGCCGCCGCGTCCTTGGGATGCACCTCCA
>JAJYJA010000079.1 GCA_021789795.1 Deltaproteobacteria bacterium
CCGGCGGGCTGACATCCGTCACTGGCATGAGAAACCAGGTTCCCCCGCTGTATACTGGTCGGGGCGGCGAGATTCGAACTCGCGGCCTCCTGCTCCCAAGGCAGGCGCGCTAACCAGGCTGCGCTACGCCCCGACACCATTTATCTACCGGTATTACTTAGCATTATCGACAAACGCCCGTCAACCATTTTTTCCGGTCTCGCCGCCACGTAACGGGTCATAGAAAAACAACGTTTAAGAAAATAATTATCAATTGACAACTAAGGGTTACCACCTATACATTTTATTACAGTAAGCTGCCTGCCAACTTGCAGTTGCCGGCCTGTGGCGGCCAAGGGCATGAGACGGTGACGCTATCCGTCTCATGCCCAACAGGCGTCTAAAGGACAGCAAATGCATCAACCCAAACCATTTCTCACCAAATAAATCATCCATGCCCCCCTCGGTTCCCAAGATCTCCATTGACCAACTCATCGCAATCGTCGTCACCGGGGGACGGGTCCGCACCGGCATCGACATCTTCAACCGCCAGGGCACCCTGTTGTTAGAAAAAGACGTCCTGGTATCCGAGGCCAAGACCCTAGAGAAGATCAAACGACTGGGGGTCGTCGATTTGCCCATCGTAGCCAGCAACGCCGGCGGGCTATGGGATAAGGACGGCAAGCAGATCCGCCTCCCGGCCCCGGAATCCATCCCCTCCCCGGCCAAACGTCCCCCGACCGCCATCACCTCCGAGGTCGATCGCCGGATTGAAGAGATCTGCGAGTTAAAGGAAATCGCCTGTCAGAAGTACGAACACGCCAAACAATGCATCAAGGAAGTGCTCAGTTCGATCCAGCAAAACGGCGGCAAATTCGATTTCGAGATGATCTCCGATACCGTGACCGGGCTTTTCGAGTTCGTCTCCAAACACGAAAACGCCTTCTCATACCTGACCCGTGAGATATTCTCCTACGACAACTATCTATACAACCATTCGATAAATGTATGCACCATCGGCACCGTGATTATGAGGAAATTTAATGATAACTTCAACGCAGCGGTGAATTCATTTCTAAACAGCGGCATAAGCAGCAATATTAATGATACAAAAATGGACGAAAATTCATTTTCGTATTTTCAACCTGATGAGATGATTGACATTTCCATCGGGTTTTTCATGCACGACATGGGGAAAATTCTTGTTGACAAGGAAATAATGAACAAACCAGGAAAGTTAACCCCGGAAGAATTCGAGGTGATCAAGTCACATAGCACCGAAAAAGGTTTGCAGCTTCTGGAAAAGAACAATCTCATCAATCCTTATCTTGCCAATATCAGTCTCTATCATCACTCCCGTCTTTATCGCGACGAGCCGAACTGCTACCCCCTCACCAAGAATCAAAACGAGATCCAACCCTACGTCAAGGTCTGCAAGCTGGCCGACATCTACGACGCCATGACCTCCAAGCGCTGCTACAAGGAGGCCTTGAACCCGGTGGCGGTGGTGACCGAAATCTTCCACAAGTACGCGGAGAAGGACCCGCTGTTGCAATACATCCTGCACTCCTTCGTAAAATCGGTCGGTATCTACCCGCCCGGCAGCATTGTCGCCTTGACCAACGGCCAGCTCGCCTACGTCTTGGACAGCCAAGGCCCCATCCTGCTGCCGGTGACCGACTGCCAGGGCGCCACCCTGGCCGCCAAACCCGACATGCTGGTCATAGATAAGGGGGAAACCTCCGACGGACTCAAGGTGGACCGCCGCAAGCCCGCGATCTCGCCCCTGGAGGCCTACAAGATCCTGCCCGACTACCTGCTCAAGACGATTCAGGCCCCCGCCGCCTGAAGCCGCTCCTCGCCCGAAGCCAATAATTCCAGGGCGTCACGGTCCAGGATGGTGACGCTCGATCCACGGCAGGCGATAAGCCCCGCCTTCCCCATCCGGGCCAAGATGCGGGAGAGGGTCTCGGGGATGGTGCCGAGCAGGCTGGCCAAATGGGTCTTGGTGAGATCGAGACGCACCTCCTCTTTACCCTGCTCCTCGGCCAAGAGCAGCAGATGCACGGCCAGACGGCCAGGGACTTCCTTAAGCGAGAGGGATTCGATGAGCCTGGCGAAGGCCTTCAAGCGCAACGACAGGGCGGCCAGCATGTTCATGGCCAGGGCGGGGTTTTGCTGGATCAATCCCAGGAAGGCGGCCCTGGGGAAATAAAAAATCCGACTGGCGGTCAGGGCCAGGGCGTGGGCCGGGAACCTGGCACCCGCGAACACCGCCGCCTCGGCGAAGGGTTCACCGGGGCCAAAGAGGTGCAGGATCTGCTCCTTGCCCTCGGCGGAAAGCTTGTAGATCTTGACCCGGCCGCTGATGACCACGAAGAATCCCACCCCCTCATCACCCTCCGAGAAGATGGTCTCGCCCCGGCCATAAACCCTATCCCCGACAATCAGCGCCAGGGCCTGCAACTGCCCCGGCTCCAAACCAGCAAATAGCGGCACCCGGGCCAAGGCCTCGACAATCTCCATCCGCCGCTCCGGATACCGGACGCCCTAGCCCTAGGCCTATCTTAAAACTGCCAGGGCTTAGGCGAGCAAATCTATCCGCCGGCCCGAGGCCTTGCCGGCCCCCGGTGTCTGCTGCTGGGCCTGGAGTTGCTGATTCTGCTGCTGTTGAGCGGCGCGGGCGTCCGCGGCCTGACGCCTGGCGTCCGCCTGCTGCTGCATGGCCTGGGCCTCGGGCGAGATAGACACCGTTGCCCCGGCGCTGGCCGCCGCCGGGGCGGCATCTCGCGCCGGCTTGGCCGGAGAAGCGCTGGCGGTCTGGGAAGAGGATTGCTGACTGCCGTACAGAAGGGCGGGATCCTGGGACGCGGTAATATTCATGGTCGTTTCCTCCTGACCACACTATACGTCCAGCGGGACGAATAGGCAAGCCCCGCCAACTACTGCTGCCCCTGGCCGGCCTGACGCTGCTGGCTCTGATACAGGGCCAGGAAGTTCACCGGCTCCATCAAGAAGGGCACAAATCCGCCGTCCACGGTGAGTTGACTGATGATCTGCCGGGTATAGGGGAACATCATGGTCGGGCAGTCCACGGCCAGCACCACCGGGATATGCTGCTCGGGTATATTCTTGATGGTGAACACCGCACAGTGCTCGATCTCGATCAAAAACAGGGTGTTCGCCTCCTCGCCCTGGGTCACCTTGGCGGTGATCGAGATGGTCACCTCATAAAGCCCATCGCCCTCGATGGGGGCGCTTTTCAGGCCCAGATTCACCTCCACCTTGGGCTCGCTCTGCTTGACGGTGAACACCTTGGGGGCGTTGGGATTCTCAAAGGACAGGTCCTTGACGTACATCTTCTGAAGCCGGAAGATGGGCGCCTCGGCGTTAGGCTGCTCGGGTTTGGAATCGGTCATGGCATTATCCTGGCAGTTAAAGGTTTAAATCCATAAGGTATCTGCCGCCAAGAGGCCTGGCGTCAAAAAGGCAAGCCCGCCCCGGACGGTGGGGAAGTTATAGCGGAAAGCAAGGCAAGTTGAAAGTCTTTTTTGCCCACCCTCCGCCCTACCCCTTTTTGAACAGGGCGGGCACGATATGGTTCCTCTGCAGGAGGGCGTAGAAGTCGGTGCGGTTGCGGTCGGCGATCCGGGCCGCCTGGGCGACGTTGCCCTCGGTCATCTTAAGGAGTGCGATCAGGTAGTCCTGCTCGAAGCGCTGCCTGGCCTCGGCGAAGGTGGCATAGGGGGTGAAAGGCCGCCTAATGGTAATCGCCAACAATGAGGCGGGGATGATGGGGGTGGTGGCCAGGGCCACCGAATGCTCGACCACGTTGTAGAGCTGGCGGATATTCCCCGGCCAGGGCTCGCCGATCAGCATCTCCAGGGCCTCGGGCGCGAAGCCGTGGATGGTCTTTTCGGCCTGGACGGCGCTCTCGCGCAAGAAATGCATGGCCAAGAGGGGGATATCCTCTCGCCGTTGGGCCAGGGCGGGCAGATGCAGGGAGGCCACGTCCAGACGGTAGAACAGGTCCTCCCTAAACTCACCCCTGGCAACCATCTCCGCCAGGGGCCGGTGGGTGGCGGAGACGATCCGCACATCGACCCCGATATCGGCCCCGCCGCCCACCGGCCGCAGGGTGCGCTCCTGGATCACCCGCAGCAGCTTCACCTGAAAGGCAAGCGGCATATCGCCAATCTCGTCCAGAAACAGGGTGCCGGTATGGGCCGCCCGGATCAGGCCCTGATGGTCGCGCACCGCCCCGGTGAAAGAGCCCTTGACATGGCCGAACAGCTCGGACTCCACGAGGCTCTCCGGGATGGCCCCGCAGTTAACCGGCACCAGTGGTCGTCCGCGACGGGGGCTGGCCCGGTGGATGGCCCGGGCCAACAGCTCCTTGCCGGTGCCGCTGTCGCCGGTGATCAGGATGTTGGCCTTACCCTCCGCCACCAACCGGGCCTGGGCCAGCAACTCCTCCATGACCCGGCTCTGACTGATAATCTCTCGCCGCCAGGCGTCATCTCCACCCTCTCCTGCCTTAGGGGTGGCACCACTCAAACCCAAGGCCCGCTCGACCTCCCGCAGCAGCACCTTGCCGTCCAAGGGCTTGGCCAGGAAGGAAAAGGCCCCCTGACGGGTGGCCGCCACCGCCTCCGGGATCGAGCCATGGGCGGTCATGATGATCACCGGCAGAAAGGGCTGCTGCTCGCGAAGGGCGGCAAACAGCCGCATGCCGTCCATGCCCTCCATCCGCAGATCGGTAATCACCAGACCCGGATTGGTCAGGGGCAGGAGGGCCAGGGCCTCCTCGCCGCTTCTGGCCTGACGGACATCGTAGCCCGCCCCGCTAAGCCGCATGGCCAGGAGCTTGAGCAGGTCGGCGTCATCGTCAACCAGGAGTACGGCATGGGGGGCGGCCATGCGGCTTATTTCCCCTCCCTCGCCATGCTGCCCTGTTCGATCTCCCGTAGCTTTTGCAGCTTCTTGACCAGAGATCCCCGCTCGCGGCGGCAGGAACGCAGCTCCGCAGCGACGGCGCCCGCTCGCTTATGGCTGGCGGCCAGCTCCCGCTGGCAGTCGCCTTCGGAGGCCAGATGGGCCTGGCGAGCGGCCAGCTGGTCCTCGGCCAACTCCAGAAAGTCCCCCAGATACCCATAGGACTGGTCCTGGCCCTGCATCTCCGCCACCAGCGTCAACCCTTCATCCACGGGCACCACCGACTTGTCGGGCAGCAGGGCCATCATCAGCCGCTGCAGACGGTTGATCGGGCCCCCGCCCCCCGCCTCCCGCTCCCGGCCGAGCCGCTGGTGCTCAGCCTCCAGTTCGTCGTCCGAAAGACTGGCCAGGGAGCTGTAATAGGCCATGAGGTCCTGAAAGGTTACCACCTCGCCCTCCCCCTGCCAGTAAGGCCCGGAGGAGGGCAATACCCCCTCGCTCCTCAAAACCGGGGCCGGGGACTTGGCCCTTTCCGGCAGACAGCCAGAGGCCAAAACAGCGAGGCATAACCCCAACAAAATCAATTTACTAGACATGTTTATCCTCCAGATTGATGGGGATGACGAGCCGGAAGCAGGCCCCCGCCCCCACCTCTGAAACCATCTCCAAGCCCCCCCGATGGGCCTCGACGTACTCCCGGGCGATGGCCAGGCCCAGGCCGGTGCCCGAAACCGGACTCCGGCAGGGCGCGCTTCCCTGGAAAAACGGGGAGAAGATCCGCTCCCGCTCCATCTCCGCCACGCCGGGGCCGCTGTCCTTAACCACCACCTCCGCCCGGCCACCCAGGGCCTTGACGCTAACGGCGATCCAGCCCCCCTCGGGGGTGAACTTGACCGCATTCGACAGCAGGTTGTCAAGGACGGTGAGCAGCCGTCCCCGGTCGGCACGGACGACAAGCGGGGCCAAGTCGGTGCGCAGCTCGATCCG
This sequence comes from Deltaproteobacteria bacterium, assembly GCA_021789795.1. Lineage (GTDB taxonomy): Bacteria > Desulfobacterota > Desulfobulbia > Desulfobulbales > VMSU01 > VMSU01. Next base: position 5,902 of record JAJYJA010000079.1, read on the forward strand.
GTTGTTGAGCAAGGCCGGCCGGTGGGCGGTGACCGCCTCGGCAATCAGCTCATCGAGGCGAACATCGCTTAAGGTCAGCCGATCCTTGCCGGCCTGGGCCATGGTGATCCCCACCAGGTTGCGGATCAAGGCCTCGAGCTGATGGCAGTTCTTGCGCAGGATGTCGATCACCTCGCGCTGGGTCGGCGAGAGCGGCCCGGCCACCTCGTCGCCAAGCAGCTCGGCGGCCTCGTGGATGGAGGCCAAGGGGGTCTTCAACTCATGGGAGACCTGGGCCGCGAACTTGTTCTTCTCCTGGTCGTAGCCCGCCAGTTGCCGGCCAAGCCAGTTCAGGCGCTCGCCCAACGCCACCAGGTCTTCCGGGCCGCCGACCTCGATCTTGGAGGTAAAATCCCCCTTGCCCAACAGACGGATGCCCCGGTCGATCTGCCGCACCGGCCTAGCGATCATCCGGGTCAGGAAAACGACCAGGAGGATGGTCAGAGGCACGCTGGTACTGGCCAAGACCCGCAAGGTGACCTCGGCCCGACGCTCCTCGTGCCGCAGGCCATCGACCTCGTGAGACACCCCGACCAGGCTTAGGGCGTAGAGCCGGTCGCCCAAGCCGTGGAGTCGGTTCCAATCGGCATCGGCCACCGTCGCCGGCTTGGGCGGGACAGCCACCGCCACCGCCGCCCCAATCCGACGCTCCAGCCCCTCCATCGCGGCCAGGGCCGCCATTGCCTCGCCGGTCTGCGGCAGGGCGCGCAGGCTAACGAGGATGGCCAGGGTCTGCTCCACGTCCCGGCCCAAATCGGCATGCAGGGCCGCATCCCCCAGCACCTGGTACTGCTTAAACCGGCGCTCCTGGTTGACGAGCTGGACTTGCAGACCCTGACTCAACTGACTCTGCTCCACCGAGCGGTACACCGAGCCGGCGCTGTCGGCAAAGAGCCGACTCAACATCAGGTCGGACAGGGTGAGCACCCCCAAGAGCGGCAGGGACACCATCCCCATGGCCAGGAGCACCAGGGTAAAAAACGACCGGGGCTTGAGACGGAACATCAAGCCTCCTGCCTAAAGGCCAAGCACCGGGCGGAGGAAGCGGCCGGTGGCGGAGGTGAGACAGGCCGCCACCTCCTCCGGCGTGCCGGCGGCGACCAAGCCTCCGCCGCCCTCCCCCCCCTCTGGCCCCAGGTCGATGACATGGTCAGCGGTCTTGATCACGTCCAGGTTGTGCTCGATGACCACCACCGTGTTGCCCGCCTCCACCAGACGGCGCAGCACCGCCAGGAGGTGTTGGATGTCGGCGGGATGCAGGCCAGTGGTCGGCTCGTCCAGGATGTACAGGGTGCGTCCGGTGCCCCGCCGGCCCAGCTCCCGGGCCAGCTTGATCCGCTGGGCCTCGCCCCCGGAGAGGGTGACCGAGGACTGGCCCAGCGACAGGTAGGAGAGCCCCACCTCGAACAGGGTCTGCAACCGAGAGCGGATGGCGGGGATGGCGGCGAAAAAGCCCAAGGCCTCCTCGACGTTCATGGCCAGCACCTCGGCGATGGACTTGCCGCGGTAGAGGATCTCCAGGGTATCGTGGTTGTAGCGCCGGCCCTGGCAGGTCTCGCAGGTGACATAGACATCGGGCAGAAAGTGCATGGCGATCTTGAGCACCCCGTCGCCCTCGCAGGCCTCGCAGCGGCCGCCCTTCAGGTTGAAGCTGAAGCGGCCCGGCTGATAGCCCCGGGCCCGGGACTCGGGCAGGCGGGAAAAAAGCTCGCGGATGGGGGTCAGCACCCCGGTGTAGGTGGCAGGGTTGGAGCGCGGGGTGCGGCCGATCGGGCTCTGGTCGATGTCGATCACCTTGTCGAGCTGCTCCAGGCCCAGGAGCCCCTCGCAGTCGCCGCCCTGGCCGTGTCCGCCCGTCAGTGCGGCCAGGGCCCCCTTGAGCAGGGTCTCCATGACCAAAGAACTCTTGCCCGAGCCCGAGACCCCGGTGACGCAGGTAAAGAGCCCCAACGGGAAATCGACCCGCAACCCCCTCAAGTTGTTGGCCCGGGCCCCGACCACGGTGACCACCCGACCCGGCTGGGGCGACCGCCGAACGGCAGGCCGCTCGATGGCCAGTCGTCCGGAGAGGTAGGCGCCGGTAAGCGAGCCCGGCGCCGCAAGCAGCCCAGCCACCGGGCCGTTATAGACCACCTGCCCGCCGTGGATGCCGGCCCCGGGGCCCATGTCCAGGACGTGGTCGGCGGCCAGGATGGTGTCGGCGTCGTGCTCGACCACGATCACGGTGTTGCCCAGGTCGCGGAGCCTGAGCAGGGTGGCGATCAGACGCTCGTTGTCCCGCTGGTGCAGGCCGATGCTCGGCTCGTCCAGGATATAGAGCACCCCGGTCAGGGAGGTGCCGATCTGGGAGGCCAGCCGGATGCGTTGCGACTCGCCGCCGGACAGGGTGGAGGCGGTGCGGCCCAGGGAGAGATAGCCCAGCCCCACCCCTTTTAAGAAATTAAGCCGCTCCTTAATCTCCTTCAGGATGGGGCCGGCGATGGCTGAATCCTGCCCGGAAACCGGCACCTCCGGCAGTTCGGCGAGCAGGCGGTCGATGCTCAAGCTGCAAAGCTCAAAGATATTCCAAGGCCCGAAGCGCACCGCCAGGGAGGCGGGGCCCAGGCGGGCGCCGTGGCAGGCCGGACAGGGCTGGACGTTGATGAACTCCTCCAGCTCCTCGCGCACCGGGCCGGAGCTGGTCTCCTGGTAGCGCCGGGCGAGATTGGGGATGATGCCCTCGTAAGGCCTAGCAAAATGCACCAGCCGTTCCCGGCGCTCGTAGTTGAAGGCGATCTCCTGACCGCCGGTGCCGTAGAGGATGGCGGAGCGCGCCGCCTCGGGCAGGGACTTGAAGGGCGCGCTCAGATCAAAACCGTAATGCCGGGCCAGCGAGGCCAGGAGCTGATGGCTGTACGATCTGGGCGAACTGCCCCGCCAGGGGGCGATGGCACCCTGGCTGATGCTCAGGCCGGGGTCAGGGACGATCAGGTTGGGATCAAAGAACTGCTTGACCCCCAGGCCCCCGCACTCCGGACAGGCGCCCTTGGGGTTGTTGAAGGAGAAGAGCTGGGGCGAGAGGTCGGGCAGACTGATCCCGCAGGTGACGCAGGCGGCCCGCTCGGAAAGCAGCATCTCCTCGCCGGTCTCCGGGAAGACCGCCAGCAGCAGACCCTCCGAGAGCCGGGTGGCGGTGGCTATCGACTCGGCCAGCCGCCTGGCGACGCCCTCTTTCATCACCAGCCGATCCACCACCACCTGGATGGTGTGGCGCCGGTTCTTGTCCAGGCTGATCTCCTCCTCCAGCCCGACAAACTCGCCATTAAGCCGCAGCCGGACGAAGCCCTCCTTGCGCAGCCGGGAAAAGACAGCGCCATGTCCGCCCTTCTTGCCCTCCACCAGGGGGGCGAGCAGGATCACCTTGCTGCCGGCGGGCCGGGCCAGAAGCGCGGCCACCATGTCCTGAAGACTCTGGGCCGCGATGGCCTTGCCGCACCGGGTGCAGAACGTCCGCCCCAGCCGGGCGTAGAGCAGGCGCAGGTAGTCGTAGATCTCGGTGATGGTGCCTACCGTGGAGCGCGGATTGCGGTTGGTGGTGCGCTGCTCGATGGAGACAGCGGGCGACAGGCCCTCCAGGCTGTCCACCTCCGGCTTGTCCATCTGGCCTAAGAATTGACGGGCGTAGGTCGAGAGCGACTCCACGTAACGGCGCTGGCCCTCGGCGTACAGGGTGTCGAAGGCCAGGGTGGACTTGCCCGAGCCGCTCAGGCCGGTAAAGACGATGAACCGGTCCCGGGGCAGGTCGAGATCGATATTTTTCAGGTTGTGCATCCGGGCGCCCCGGATGCGGATCTGGGTCTGCGACATGGGCGGAAAGATAACCGAATCCCGGCAATTATACATCCCCTTTGTGCCGGACGGCCGGCCATCCCTTAAGCGTTGTCGGGCAGCAACGACAGGCTGCGGCAGGGAAATTTTTCAATTATTCCAGGCTATTAACCAACTAAATTCACCACCCGCTCCTGTAGCAGCATCCCGGCTGTCTGGATTTGGCGACAGGCCCGAGCAGAGGCCGGCGGCCCGGCTTCGGCCAGCGGCATAAACGCCAGGGCAGACGGCCCTTGCCGACCCATAACTAAGCATGATGATCTCGCAAAAAGGTAGCCGATGGCTAAGCAAAAGGGCCGATATACAAGGCGCGGGGTGTGTTTGGCGAGTGAGGCCATACAGATGGTATGCCGAACGAGCCAAACCGCCACGCGCCGCAG
>JAJYJA010000080.1 GCA_021789795.1 Deltaproteobacteria bacterium
TTAGCCATCGGCTACCTTTTTGCGAAATCATCAAACTTGTCGGCCGTCAAACACCTCGGCCAACCCCGGCGCGGGCACCAGCCCGCCGCCCTCCCCCGCCCGACGGAGCAAGGCCCAGGCCAAGCGCCGGCCTTGACGGATCAACCGCCGGTAGCAACCGGCATTGGGGCAACAGTACCCTCCCCGTCCCGGCAATACCCGCCCGAAATCGGCGACCACCAGGCCCTCCCGGGCCACCAGCCGCACCAATTCCGCCTGCGGCAGCCTGCGGCCACAGCCCAGGCAGGTGCGTACCGGGCCAGGCCCCATGCCGCCGCGCACCAGGGCTTAGGGCGCCTGCCCCTCTTCCGGCCCCGCCAGGGCCTCGCCCTCGACGTCCTCGGCCTTGGGGGCCGGGGCGAGCTTGGCCGCCTCGATCAGGGCCATGCAGCTCTCCGGTGAAACCCCCTCCAGGATCTCGGCCAGGGTGGAGGGATCGGTCTCCGCCAGTTCGAGCGAGGAGTTGATCCCCTGGTCGTAGAGGGTCTCGGCCAAGCGCTGGTTGACCCCCTTGACCGCCAGCAGGGACTGGAAGCCCTCCTCCATCATCTTCTGATACTTCTGTTCGCTCTTGACGTCGATCCGCCAGCCCATCAGCTCGGAGGCCAGGCGGACGTTCTGCCCGCCCCGGCCAATGGCCAGCGACAACTGGTCGTCGGCCACCACCACCTGCAGGGTGCGACGTTCCTCGTCCACCACCACCATCGACACCTCGGCGGGGGCCAGGGCGTGGGAGACAAACTTGGCCGGATCCGGGCTCCAAGGCACGATGTCGATCCGCTCGCCTTGCAGCTCCTGCACCACGTTCTGCACCCGCGACCCCTTCATGCCCACGCAGGCGCCCACCGGATCGACATCGGATTCGGAGGAGGAGACCGCGATCTTGGCCCGCACCCCCGGCTCCCTGGCCACCGCCAGGATGGAGACGATGCCCTCGGCGATCTCCGGCACCTCGATGGCGAACAGCTTGGCCACGAACTGCTTGTCGGTGCGGCTCAGCACCAACTGGGAGTCCCTGGCGTCCGGACGCACGTCAATGAGCAAGGCCCGGATACGGTCGCCCTGGTGGTAGGAACGCCGGGGCATCTGCTCGCCCTTGGGCAGGATGGCGTCGGTGCGGCCCAGGTTGATGATGATGTTGCCGCGCTCGAAGCGCTGGACAATGCCGTTCACCACCTCGCCCTTGCGATCCTTGAACATCTCGAAGACCACGTCGCGCTCGGCGTCCTTCATCTTCTGGATGATCACCTGCTTGGCGGACTGGGCCGCGATCCGGCCCAGCTCGGCGACGTTCTCCATCTTGGAGCCCAGCTCGTCGTTCAACTCCACGTCCGGGTCGAGCTGCCGGGCCTCCTCCAGGGAGATCTGGGTCTGCTCGTCCTCGATGGTCTCGACCACGGTGCGGAACTGATACAGCTCGACCTCGCCCGTCTCGTCGTTGAACTGGGCCTCCATCTCGCGCCGCATCCCGAACTTCTTCTTGGCGGCGGACATGACCGCCTCCTCCAGCCCCTTGACCAGCAGCTCCCGGTTTATTCCCTTGTCCCTGCAAATCTGATCGATAACACGCTTCAGCTCAGATATCATCCCACTTCTCCAAAACTCATGTCAGTTGGCCTGTAATTCAGAAATTGATGCTCTCACAAAAGATAGCCTTTTGGCTAAACAAAAGGGCCGATATATCAAACGCACCCCGGCAGGCATGTAGATCGGGCTGTTGGCGACGCCATCAAAATTCAATCACCAGCCGCGCCTTGACCAACTCCGCCAGGGCGATCTCCTCCGGCCCATCGGCTCCGGTTATCGTAATCATTTCTCCGTCAACCCCGGCGATTACCCCGACGGCCTTGACGGTGGCCTCCCCCCGCCGGACGGCGATCTCCACCTTCTCTCCCACATTCCTGGCAAAATCACGGGGGCTTGTCAGCGGCCGGTCTAGCCCGGGCGAGGACACCTCCAGATGATAGGCCTTGCCGATCGGGTCCTCCACCTCCAACAAGGCGCCCAAGGCCCGGCTGACGGTGGCGCAGTCCTCCAGGCCGACCCCCCCGGGCTTATGGACGATGAACCTAAGCACCAGCCCGGCGCGCTCGTTACGGAGCTGCGCCTCCACCAGCTCGCAACCCAGGTCCGCCAAAACCGGCTCCGCCAGGAGAATAATCCGGGCCAGCGTCGCGCTCTCCACCATGTCTAAGCTCCGGCCTTCCCGGACGTAATATAAAAAAAAAAGCGGGCCTAAACCCACTTTCCATAAACCAGCCGACGCGAACGCCGGCAGCCCATAATTTTTGGAAACCACCCCGGCTAGGGACGCGAGGCCCACAGCCTTGGAAGTGGAGCGGGCAACGAGATTCGAACTCGCGACACCAAGCTTGGGAAGCTTGTACTCTACCAACTGAGCTATGCCCGCCCAGCAGACCAGGGCCACACTATACCAATGCCCCGGCGATTGTCAAGAGGATTATGGCCGACGGCCAGGCGGGATATCCGGGCCAAGGCCAACCCCTCCCCAAAAACGACTACCACATTTTTCCTTGTCCCTCCCCGGAGGGCGGTTTATTATGAACTTAAATTCCTTCCTTCTCCCCCTCCAGCGTCCAAAACCACCACCATGAGTGACGAGCAGACCTCCAAGAACCGGTTTTTCAACCTGATGCGCTACACCTGGACCCTGATCACGGTCTGGACGCTCATCCTGGCGGGGTTCATGAGCAAGGAGTACGTGGAGATCAACCGCTACGCCGACGAGATGGCCCTAAGCACCGCCCGGGCACACCTCAACAAGGATTTTTCCTTTCGCCTCTGGGGCTGGATGCACGGCGGGGTATACGTGCCGGTATTGCCCGGCGTCCAGCCCAACCCCTACCTGGCCAACTACCCGGAACGCGACATCACCACCCCCTCGGGGCGGAAGCTGACCCTGATGAACCCCGAGTACATGCTCCGCAACCTAAACGAAACCTTCTCCGAACTCTACGGAGTGGCGGCCCACCTGACCAGCCTAAAGCCCCTGCGCCCGGAAAACGGCCCCGATCCCTGGGAGGCCAAGACCCTGCACGAGTTCGAGAGCGGGCTCAAGGAAAAGGTGGAGGTCGTGCGCGGCAAGGACGGCAAGCAAAAGGTGCTCCGCCTGATGCAGCCCCTCTACGTCAAGCAGGAATGCCTGAAATGCCACGGCCACCAGGGCTACAAACTGGGCGACATCCGGGGCGGACTGGATGTCAGTCTGCCCATGGGGCCGTTCCTCAAAAGGGCCCACGCCCAGCTCTGGGATCACTTCTACTTCGTGACCGTCCTCTGGCTGATGGGCTGCATCGGACTCTTGGTGGGCTCGGAGCGGCTCCGGAAGAACACCCAGGCCCTGGCCCTCTCCAATATCGGGATGCAGCGGGAGATCGAGGAGCGCAAGCGGGTGGAGGTGGCCCTGCAGAAGGAAAGCTCCTTCACCGCCGCGGTGCTGGATACCGCCGGCGCCTTGATCATGGTGCTAAACGTCCGGGGAGAGATCATCCGCTTCAACCAGACCAGCGAATCGGTGACCGGCTACCAGTTCCAGGAGGTGGCGGGCCGGCCCTTCTGGGACATCATCCTGCCACCCGAGGAACGGGAGCCGGTGGCCCGGCTCTTCGCCGGCATCCAGTCCGGCTCCCTGCCCCAGAAGATGACCAAGCCCCTCGTCACCCGCGGCCACCGGCACCGGTTCATCGACTGGGCCAACACCACCTTCCGGGATGACGACGGCAACATCGAGTACATCATCTCCATCGGCATCGACATCACCGAGGAGCGGCTGCTTCAGTCCCAGCTCCTCCACGCCGAGAAACTATCCGCCATCGGCAAGCTCTCGGCCTCCATCGCCCACGAGATCAACAACCCCCTGTTCGGGATCAGAAATGTCATCGAGCGGCTAAGGGAGAAGGGCTCGCTGTCCGAGGACAACCGGGAGTTCGCCGATCTGGCCCTGCTCGAATGCGACCGGATCCGCGACCTGATTAAAGATCTGCAAAACTTCAACCGCCCGACCACCGGGGTGAGCACCCCGGTCAACCTGCACAAGGCCATCAACCACATCCTCTTGCTCTCCAACAAGGAGATGAAGAGTAAGCACGTCCGGGTCAATACGGTTTACGACAAGGACTTGGGCGAGATCATGGCCATCGCCGACCAGCTCAAACAGGTCTTCTTGAACCTGATGAACAACGCCCTGGAGGCCATGCCCTCCGGCGGCCAGATCACCATCACCACCCAGAAGGCCGGCCAGGAGGCGGTGATCACCTTCTCCGACACCGGGGCCGGCATCCCCGAAGAGGTTATCGGCCACATCTTCGAGCCGTTCTTCACCACCAAACCGGCGGTCAAGGGCACCGGGCTGGGACTTTCGATCTCCTACGGGATCATCAAACACCACGGCGGCCACATCGAGGCGGCGAGCACGCCCGGGCAGGGCGCCACCTTCACCATCACCCTGCCCATCGAGGGAAAAAACGCATGAACAACCACCCCCACCCCACCATCCTACTGGTCGACGACGAGGCCATCATCCGCAAGACCATGGCCGGCAAGTTGAACGACGAGGGCTTCACGGTGCTGACCGCCGAAAACGGCCCCAGCGCCCTGGCCTACCTCAAGACCTCGCGGGTCAACCTGGTGATCACCGACCTGATGATGGAGGGGATGAACGGCATCAAGGTGCTGGAGGAGGTGAAGGCGGCCAATCCCGAGACCGCGGTCATCATCCTGACCGGCTACGGAGACCTGACCTCGGCCATCGACGCCTTACGGCTCGGCGCCGACGACTACCTGCTCAAGCCCTGCGACCTGAACGAACTGCTCTTTAGGATCAACAAGAGCCTGGAGAAGCAATCGCTGAAAAAAATGGTCAAGCTCTACGAGGACATCCTGCCCATCTGCCTGGACTGCAAGAAGATCCGCGACGACAGCGGCACCGAGCCCGGCAAGGGGGTGTGGATGCCGGTGGATCAGTACCTGGCCCGCAAGGCGGGCAAGAGCATGTCGCACGGCTATTGCCCGGAATGCGGCAAACGCTTTCTGGACGCCATCGACAAACGCCAGGGCCAAACCCCAACGGGGGAAAAGAACCCTTGACCCTCACCACCCACCCCTCAGCGCAGGTAGTCGCGAGCCGCCACGAAATGACGCTGGAAATAGGGCGAGGAGAGCCGGGCCGCAGACACCGTCTTGCCACTGCCCGGGGCGTGGATGAAGAGGCCGTCGCCCTGGTAGATGCCAACGTGGGAGGCCTCCCCTAGCGGCCCGGAACTGAAGAACACCAGGTCGCCGGGCTTCAGCTCCGCCTGGCCCACCGCCCGGCCCCGGCGCATCTGCTCCCGGGCGACCCGGGGCAGGTCGAGCCCGATCAACTGATAGACCATCATCGCCAGGCCGCTGCAATCAAAGCCCCTGACCGGGCTGGCGTCCCCCCAGGCGTAAGGCACCCCGATGAACTGCCGGGCCACCCGCACCAGCTCCCGGCGGAGGGCCTCCTCCTGGCCCCGGTAACGAACCGCAGGGTAGGACGCCGGACGAACCACCTCGAAGACCTCGATCATCCCCTGCCGCCGCAACCTCTGGGCCGCGGCCCAGGCCGCCTCGGGCCGGGCGTAGTTGCCGAACCGCACCCGGTACAAGCCGTTGCGGTTCCGGTAATAGTAGGCCGCCAGGCCGGCCTTGGTCAGCCGGGTGCTCAAGGCGGCGGCGTTCTCCACCCGGGCAAAGGCCCCCACCTGAACGGCAAAACCCATGAACGGCAGCGGCGAAACCGAGGTCAGGAGGGAAGGCTGCGGGGACGGGCCGGGAGGGACGGCTGGCGGATGGCTGGCGCAGCCGGCGAGAACGCCGAGCAGGAGGCCAAACGACAAGAAAAGCAAAAAATGGTTGCGGACCGACTGCCCCATCTGGTTTAATGGGCGGCCTGCATGGGCGAGGCGTTGACCAGATAGCGACCCGTCCCGCCCGGCTGGCAATTTTCAGGCATATTTAGCCTATAAATCTAAGTGGAGATAAAAAACATGGGCAGAGGCGACGCCAGAACCAAACGCGGCAAGATCTTCAAGAAGTCAAACGGTAACACCCGTCCCGCCAAGAAGACCAAGAAGGCCGAGACCACCGAGCAGAAATAAGCTAAGCGGTTTCAACCCGCCAGGTCAGTATTCGCGCCGCGCCAGCACCTCCCGGGGCTTGACCCCGTCCGCCGGACCGACGATACCCTCCTTCTCCATGATCTCGATCATCCGGGCCGCCCGGTTGTAGCCCACCCGCAGCCGGCGTTGCACCATCGAGATCGAGGCCTGCCCCGACTCGCAGACGAACTCCACCGCCTCGTCGTACTTCTCATCGTGCTCCTCGCCGTCTGCGGTCTCGCCGTTATCCGTCCCCTCCGGCTCTTCGGCGATCTTCAGCACCGACTCGTCGTAGCTGGCGGGCCGCTGCGCCTTAAGGAACTCGACGATCCGGCCGATCTCCTTCTCGGTGATGTAGGCGGCGTGGATGCGCTGCATCCGGCTGGCGCCAGGGGCCATGAACAGCATGTCGCCCTTGCCCAGCAGGTGCTCGGCCCCGGAGGTGTCGAGGATGGTGCGGGAGTCGATCTTGGAGGAGACCTTAAACGACATCCGGGTGGGGAAGTTGGCCTTGATCAGGCCGGTGAGCACGTCCACCGACGGCCGCTGGGTGGCCAGGATCAGGTGCATCCCCGCCGCCCTGGCCATCTGGGCCAGCCGCGCCACCGAGCCCTCCACGTCCTTCGAGGCCACCATCATCAGGTCGGCCAGCTCGTCGATAATGATGACGATGAGCGGCAGCTTCTCGTCCGCCACCTCGTTGTAGGTGGCCAGGTTCTTGACCTTCATCTCCTCCATCAGCCCGTAGCGCCGCTCCATCTCCAGCACCGCCCACTGCAAGGCCCGGCTGGCCATCTTGGGGTCAACCACCACCGGGTGCAACAGGTGGGGGATGGCCTCGTAGGCCGACAGCTCGATGCGCTTGGGATCGACCATCAACAGCCGCACCTCGTCCGGGGTGGAGTTCAAGAGGATGCTGCAAATAATGATGTTGATGCCCACCGACTTGCCGGCCCCAGTGGCCCCGGCGATTAAGAGGTGCGGCATCTCGGTCAGGTTGGCGTACACCGGCCGGCCCACCACGTCCTTGCCCAGGCCCAGGGTCAGGGGCCTGGCCCCCTTCTGGAACTTCTCGCTGGCCAGAATCTCGCGGATATAGACCATCTGACGGACCGGATTGGGGATCTCGATGCCTAGGGCCGCCTTGCCGGGGATGGAGCCCGCGATCCGCACGCTCTCGGTCTTGAGCCCCATCGCCAGGTCGTTTTCCAGCGACACGATGCGGCTGATCTTGACCCCCGGGGCCGGGGCGTACTCGTAAGTGGTGATCACCGGGCCGGGCGAGATGCCGACCACCTGCCCCTCCACCCCGAAGTCCAGCAGCTTGGCCTCCAGACGCTTGCTGACCTCCAGGTAGTGCTCCCGGTCTAGCTCCAGAGAGGGTGACTCCTCGGGCCGGTCGAGCAAGGTGACCGGCGGCAGGGCAAAGGCGCCCTCCGCCACCGGCAGGGGCTTGAAGTCCTCCGTGGTCTCCGGGGCGATGGTGATCGGCTCGTTGACCTTGGGCGTCACCGGCGACGTCTCGGGCGGGACGGCCCGGCGTCTGGTCTCCGGCTCCCGCCGAGAGGCATCGACGCTGACCAGGCCCGGGACGGCGCTATCGGCGGGCGCCCGCCAGCGCCGCCAGTAACCCGCAAGTAGGGATGAAACCCCGCGCGTCATCCGGTAGGGGGAGAAACTGGTGGCCAGCATCAGGCCGATAAGGGTCAGGCAGAGGCAGATCACCACGAAACCCGCCCGCCCCAACAGCGGCAGGCAGAGGTCGCGCAGCATCCGGCCCAAGACCCCGGCCAGGGGGTAGGCGCCCCGGGGAAACGCCACCTGCTGGCCAGGGAACGCCGCCAGCAGGGCGCTTAGGGCGAGCAGGAAGACCGTGGCCCCGGACACCAGGAAGGGAAGCCGGCTTTCGGTGTTTTTTTGCCTGAAGAGTTGCAGGGAGAGGTAGAGCAGGAAGAAGACCAGCCCAAAGGCGCCCAGGCCCAGGCCCCAGCTTAAGATCCGGGCCGCGAGATCACCCAGCCAGCCGCCCCAGTTGCCGCAACCGGCGGGGAAGAGGCCGTGCCCCGCCGCCTCCCCGCCCGAGTAACTCACCAGACTGATGAGCAGGAAGACCGCCAGACAGACCCCCAGCACCGCCAGGATCTCCTGGCCGAGACTGGGCCCGGCGGGCGGTTCGGGGGGGTTACTGGCCTTGGCCATTACGGATCGCGTCTAGTATCCCGTTGATGAAGGAGGGGGCGTCGTCGGTGCTGTAGCGCTTGGCGATCTCAATCGCCTCGTTGATGGCCACCGTGGCCGGCACCTCCTCCCGGTGCAGCATCTCGTAGGCCCCCAGGCGGATCAGGTTGCGGTCGATTACCGACATCCGCCCCACCCGCCAGTTCCTGGCGTACTGGCCGATTAAGCGATCCAGTTCCTCCGCGTGGCTGACGATTCCCTGAAGGAGTTGCTCGGCCTGGGGGATCACCTGCGGATCGACCTGGAAGTTGTCGCACAGGAGCGGAAAGTTGTCCAACGGCCCGACGCCGTTAAGCTCGGCCTGGTAGAGGGCCTGCAAGGCCAGCTCCCGTGCTTTGCGGCGCAGACCCATGATTACAGTTGCGCCAGCAGGTTGACCATCTCGATGGCCGCCACGGCGCAGTCGGCACCCTTGTTGCCCGCCTTGGTGCCGGCCCGCTCGATGGCCTGCTCCACCGAGTCGGTGGTCAAGACCCCGAAGATCACCGGCACCCCCAGCTCCAGACCGATCTGGGCCACCCCCTTGGCCACCTCGCCAGCCACGTAATCGAAGTGCGGGGTGGCGCCGCGGATCACCGCCCCCAGGCAGATCACCGCCTGGTAGCGCGCCGATTGCGCCATCTTCTTGGCCACCAGCGGGATCTCGTAAGCCCCCGGCACCTTGGCCACCTCGATGTCGCCGTCCTGGACGCCGGAACGAAGCAGGGTATCCACCGCCCCCTCCAGCAGCCGCTCGCCGATAAAGGAATTAAACCGCGCCAACACGATGCCGAACCTCTTGCCCTGGGCCTGTAGCCCGCCTTCCAGTATCTTCATGTCTTCCTGTCTCCTGTTCCCTGTCTCCCGTCCCCTGGCACTCACACGTCCAGGATATGCCCCATCTTCTCCTTCTTGGTGCGGAGATAGTTGATGTTCTCCGCCTGGGGCTCGATCTGGATGGGCACCCGGCCGGTGACCTTCAAGCCGTAGCCCTCCAGGCCGATGATCTTCTTGGGGTTGTTGGTGATGATTCGCATCCGCCGCACCCCCAGGTCACGCAGGATCTGGGCGCCCAGGCCGTAATCCCTGAGATCGGCCTTGAAACCCAGGTGCTGGTTGGCCTCCACCGTGTCCATGCCCTGCTCCTGGAGGTGATAGGCCTTGATCTTGTTGACCAGGCCGATACCCCGGCCCTCCTGGTGCATGTAGAGCACCACCCCGCAGCCCTCCTTCTCCACCATGCGCATGGCGGCTTGCAACTGGCCGCCGCAGTCGCAGCGCAGGGAGCCGAACACGTCGCCGGTCAGGCACTCGGAGTGCACCCGCACCAGGACGTCCCGATCCGGGTCGATCTCGCCCTTGACCAGGGCCATGTGCTCGAAGTTATCGACATCGTTGGTATAGACGATGGCCTTGAAGTCGCCGCCGAACCGGGTGGGCAGGTTGGCCTCCGCCGCCCGGTGCACCAGGTTGTCCTTCCTCAAGCGATAGGCCACCAGGTCGGCGATGGTCACCACCTTGAGCCCGTGGATCTTGGCGAACTTCTTCAGATCCGGCATCCGGGCCATGGTGCCGTCGTCCTTCATGATCTCGCAGATCACCCCCGAGGGCGGCAGCCCGGCCAGCCGGGCCAGATCTACCGAGCCCTCGGTCTGGCCGGTACGCACCAGCACCCCGCCCTTCCGGGCCCGCAGCGGGAAGATGTGGCCCGGGCTCACCACCTCGCCCGGCTGCACCTCGGGGTTGGCCGCCACCTGAATGGTGCGGGCCCGATCCGCCGCCGAGATGCC
>JAJYJA010000081.1 GCA_021789795.1 Deltaproteobacteria bacterium
CCATCGCTGGTGCCCGTCTCTTCCGGACGGAGGAGGATGAGGTTCATGAGGTTCAAGGGATTTAAGGATAAGGGGCAGGTTCAGGCAAAACCAGCAAAATCACGAACGCAAACAAGTGGTTAAGGGCTTCGGTTAGCGAAGGGCGCAAGGGCGTCAGGCCGCACCGGTTAAACCCTGCCCGCAACATCTAAGAAATCAAAACTAAAAAAATAGCGGCCCCGCCTTGAGACTAAACCCCGTTGTCTCCACCTTAACGTCCCTTGCACCTTGAACCTCGTCTATAACATACTTCAACTCCTGGCGCTGTTGATTCTAGGGCCGATGCTGGCGCTTTGGGCCGTGATCGTTCCCAAGTACCGGGGGCGGGTGCTTAGGCGGCTGGGCTGGGGGCTGTCCGGGTTGGCCCAGGGGTTGCCGACGGGCCCCACCAGGGTTTGGGTGCACGCCCTGTCGGTGGGCGAGGCGGCCTCGGCCCGGCCCCTCTTGCGGGCCCTGCGCCGCGAGCTGCCGGAGCTGACCATCATCCTCTCCACCGCCACCAAGGGCGGCGAGGAGTACGCCCGCCGGGAGTTGGCGGACGATTTCGACTGCCTGCTCGCCTCCCCCCTGGATATCCACTGGGTGGTGGCCCGGTTCGTGGCCCGCTTGCGGCCCGACCTCTTCGTGCTGGTGGAGACCGACTTCTGGCCCAACCTCCTGGCCACCCTGGCGCGGCGCGGCGTCCCGGCCCTTTTGGTCAACGGCCGGATCACCGAACAGTCATTATCCTGGTACGGACGGTTCCGTTTTCTGTTCGCCCCCCTGTTCAACGGCTTTGCCAAGATAACCATGCAGATGGCCGCCGACGCCCGGCGGCTGGTGGAGCTGGGGGTGGACGAGGGACGAATCGCGGTCGTCGGCAACCTGAAGTACGACCTGGCCCCGCCGACCGCCAGCGTGCTCGATCCTGCGGACTTGGGACTTCGGGGCCGGCCCCTGCTGGTGGCGGGCAGCACCCATCCCGGCGAGGAGACACCTCTGCTGGCCGCCTTTACGGCCCTCACCCGGCGCTGGCCGCACCTGGCCCTGGTGCTCGCCCCCCGGGAGGTGGCCCGGGGCCGGGAGATCGCGGCCCTGGCCCAGGGGCATGGGCTTAACGCCGCCCGGCGCACCGAGGGCGGCGCCGTCAACTGCCAGGTGCTGGTGCTAGACACCATCGGCGAGCTGGCCTCGCTCTATCGCCTGGCCGATCTGGCGGTGGTCGGCGGCAGCCTGGTGCCAGCGGGCGGCCACAACCCTCTGGAACCGGCCATCTTCGGCAAACCAGTGCTCTTCGGGCCCGACATGCGCGATTTTGCCGAAATCGCGGCCGAGATGCTCGCCGCCGGCGCCGCCCGCCTGACCACCCCCGAGACCCTGACCGAATCCCTGGCCGCCCTGCTGGCGGACGAGGGGCAACGGCGGGACATGGGCGAACGGGGCCGCCGGCTGGTGCTGGCCCACCAGGGGGCGGCGGCCCGGCATCTGGCCCTGATCCGGGAGGTCTTGCGCCATGGACGATAGTCTGCTTCGCATCCTGTTCCGGGCGGGACGGCCCCTCTCGCCCCTCTACGGGCTGGCCATGCGTGGGCGGGCCGCCCTGTACCGGAAGGGGATACTCGCCGTGACCAGGCTGCCCCTGCCGGTGGTGAGCGTCGGCAACCTGAGCCTGGGCGGCACCGGCAAGACGCCCCTGGTGCTGCACCTGGCCCGGCTGCTTCAAGACGCCGGACTTAGGCCGGCGGTGCTTAGCCGCGGCTATGGCGGCCAAAGCGGGCAGGAGGTGAACCTGGTCTCCGACGGGGCCAGCCTCCTCCTCTCGCCCGCCCAGGCCGGGGACGAGCCGGCGATGCTGGCCCGCGCCCTGCCAGGGGTGCCGGTGATCACCGCCCGCCGGCGGGTGGCGGGCGGACGGTTCATCATCGCCCGCGGTCTTGCCGGATCGATCATCTTGGACGACGGTTTTCAGCACCTGGCCCTGGCCCGGGACTTAGACCTCGTACTGTTCAGCGCCCAAGGCGAGACGCTTACCGAGCGGGTCTTCCCCGGCGGCAGGCTGCGCGAGCCCTGGCCGGCCATCGCCCGCGCCCACGCCTTGGTCATCACCGGGGCCAGCGAGCCGACCGGAACCCTGGTGGCCAGCATCAAAGACCAGCTCCAGGGATTTAACCCCGCGGCGCCGATCTTCACCGCCCGCTACCAGGCCCTGGGAATCTACGGGCGGGACGGCCTCCAGGTGCCGGTGGCGAAAATGGCCGGGGTCCCGCTTCTCGCCTGCTGCGGCATCGCCAATCCCGACTCCTTCCGGTCGCTGCTTACCGACCACCTCACCATCCTGGGCGAGCGGCGATTCTCCGACCATCACCCCTTCCGCCAGGCGGATCTCACCACCCTGGCGGCCCAAGCCCTGGCCCTGGGCTGCCAGGGGATCATCACCACCGAAAAGGACTTCGTCAAGCTCCGCGACTTACACCCACCCGCCGGGATGCCCGTCTGGGCGCTGAGCGCCCGGTTGCTGGTGGAGGAGGGCCTGGAGCGGCTGGTCCTCGCCCGGCTAGGGGGAAGCCCCCGGAAGACATCCGGCTGACCGTGTCTTTTTAGCCACAGCGATGGGGCGGCGGCCACCCTTGAGCCTCGCCGACCGCCGGTGGGCAGCAAAAAATTATCTGACCGTAATCACGACCCTTAAAACGGATACCCAGATGTAATTCCGCCGCATCCTGCTATCTGGCACGACTATTGCTTACTACTGAAACGACTCAAAGCTAACCGTTAGTCAAAAGCCAGCTACGGACGATAATTATCAATGATTACAAGCCAACAAGTCGGATTAAACCACTTGCTGGCCGGAGCCGATAGATAGGAATGGAAGAATTTCAGCACACCCTTAAACGTCCGGTTTCCTTTCAGGGGGTTGGTCTGCACAACGGCCGTCCCGTCAAGGTTACCGTCTCGCCGGCCAAGGTCAACCACGGTATCCGCTTCCGTCGGCAGGGGGCGGACGAATCCCTGCCCGCCCTGATGGATCGGGTGGTCGATACCAGCCTGGCCACCACCCTCGCCGAGCGGGGCATGGTGGTCTCCACCACCGAGCATCTGCTGGCCGCCCTGGCGGGTCTGGGAATCGACAACGCCGTGGTCGAGATCGACGGCCCCGAGGTGCCGATCATGGACGGCAGCGCCGGCCCCTTTGTCCAGCACCTCCGGCGGGCAAGGAGCGTCCGGCAGAAGGCCTGCCGCCGGGTGCTCAGGATCACCCGGCCCATCCACTGCCAGGACGGCGCCCGCGCCATCAGCGTCACCCCGCACCCGGGCCTGCGGCTGACCTGCCACATCGACTTCGACCACGCCACGATCAAGGGCCAGTCGTACAGCCTGGAGGTGACGCCCAAATCCTTCAGCGAGGAGGTGGCCGCGGCCCGCACCTTCGGATTCATCGAGCAGGTGGAGGCCTTGCAGGCCAACGGCTACGCCCTGGGCGGCTCCCTGGAGAACGCGGTGGTCATCGGCCCCCAGGGGGTGATGAACCAAGACGGACTGCGCTTCGGAGACGAACTGGCCCGGCACAAGGTGCTCGACCTGCTGGGCGACCTGGCGCTGCTGGGTTGCCGGTTGCAGGGACACGTCGAGGCCACCCGCTCCGGCCACGGCCAGCACCTGGCCCTGATGCGGGCCATCGCCGCCCACCCCGAGTGCTGGACGGTGGAGTTCGGACGCTGTCCGGAGAGTGGCATCCTGGAGACGATGGCCAACACCATGCACGCCGCGACCTTGCTGCCCTTCCTCTCCCCCGCCGCCGTCTTCGGCGAGCCCTGCCCCGTCCCGGCCTGAGCCGGGCTCGGGCCTCTCCCCTCCTTCACACGCCGCCGGCGGGCGTCAACTCCCCCGGTTCAGCGGCCCCGGCCGTAAAACTCCGTCTCCTCGCGCAGCCGCTGGGCCAGTTCGCCGGTGAGGAAACGCTCGGCGCAACGCCATCCCCAGTTGCCGGTCACGGTGCCGGGCCGGTTCATCCGGCAATCGGCGCCAAAACCCAGGAGGTCCTGCATGGGGATAATCGCCGTCCGGGCGGTGGAGGACAGGGCCAGGCGGATCAGGTCCCAGTGTGCCTCGCGGGCCTCGCTGTGGGCGTAGCGGCGCAGACGCCGCCGGGCCTCTTCGCCGGCTTCCTCCAGATACCAGCCCAGGGTGGTGTTGTTGTCGTGGGTACCGGTGAAGACCACCCAGTTATCGTGGCCAAAGTTGTGCGGCAGGTAGAGGTTGGCGGCGTCCGAGTCAAAGGCGAACTGGAGGATCTTCATCCCCGGGAAGCCCAACTCCTCCCGCAGACGGACGACCTCGGGGGTGATGACCCCTAAGTCCTCGGCGATGATCGCCAAATCGCCGATCGCCTCCCGCATGGCGGCGAAGAACCTCCGGCCCGGGCCCCTGACCCAGCGCCCGTTGACCGCCGTCGCCTCCCGGGCCGGAACCCGCCAATAAGCGGCAAACCCCCGGAAGTGATCGATCCGCGCCACATCCACCAGCCGCCCGAGCTGCCTAAAACGCCGCCGCCACCAGGCGTACAAGCCGCCGCCCTCGCCCTCCGACCAGCGATAGAGGGGGTTCCCCCAACGCTGGCCGGTCTTGCTGAAGTAGTCCGGCGGCACCCCGGCCACATGGGTCGGGCGCAAGGAGCGGGGATCGAGCTGGAAGATTGTCTGATGGGCCCAGACATCGACGCTGTCCAAACTGACGTAGATCGGCAAATCGCCGATCAGCCCTACCCCTTGCCGACGGGCATGGTCGCGCAGCCGCCGCCACTGACGGAAAAAGAGAAACTGCTCAAACTGATAGTAGGCGATCCGCTCCCCAAGACTCGCCTCCGCCTCGGCCAGGGCCGCCTCTTGCCGCCGGGCCAGGGCCGGGGGCCACTCCCACCAGGGGGCGCCATGAAACTGTTCGCGGATGGCCGCAAACAGGGCGTAATCCCGCAGCCAGTCGGCCTCCGCGGCCCCAAAGGAGATAAACTCATCCCGCAGCCGAGACTGGCCGGGCAGTCGCTCCCAGGCCCGCCGGAGCAGGGCCGATTTGGCGGCCCGCACCGCCGGGAAATGCACCTGATATTCCGAAAAATCCGGCTTGCCAGCCAGTTCCGCCCTGTTCAGCAAGCCATCCGCCAGCATCAGGTCGAGACTGATCAACAGGGGATTGCCGGCCAGGGCGGCGGGGCTCATATAGGGCGAGCCGCCGGCGGCCATGTCCACCGGCCCCACCGGCAAAAACTGCCAGTACCTCTGCCCTGCCGCCGCCAGGAAATCGACAAAGGCCGTCGCCGCCGGGCCGAGATCCCCCACCCCATACCCACCCGGCAGCGAGGTCAGGTGTAGCAGCACCCCGCTTCCCCGTTCGCTTAAACCATTTTTTTTTACCGTTTTCACTTTGCGCCCCGCGCCCATTCGTCTTAAAGTAATAAAAATTGATGATCTCGCAAAAAGGCAGCCGATGGCTAAGCAAAAGGGCCGATATACAAGGCGCGGGGTGTTTTTGGCGAGTGAGGCCATACAGATGGTATGCCGAACGAGCCAAACCGCCACGCAACGCAGTAGATCGGTCTTTTTGCGACGCCATCAATAAAAATTGAGTTCGCATCCTCCGGCAGCATATTCTTCCCGGTCGGCCCCTGTCAAGTTGGCGATGCCGCCGTCCCCACGACCTCGGCCCACCCAAAAATGATGCTGGTCTCGCAAAAAGACAGCCGATGGCTAGGCAAAAGGATCAATATACAAGGCGCGGGGTGCGGCTGGCGGGTGAGCCGCCAGCCAGCCGGCATGGCCTAACGAGCCAAACCGCCCCGCAATTCTGTCCAATACCCGCTGGGGTTGGACGGGGACGCAGCAGACCGGCCTTTGGGCGACGCCATCAAAAATAATCATTTTCCTCTTGCCATCAGCAGACGACATTTCTATATTGTTTAATTCGGCTTCATGTCACCCCCAAAACCGCCACATCCCGCCCACAACATTCACCATCGGGAGAATCGCCTCGTGCCTGCCGAGATCAAAGCCAAACTCCTTGAGGTCAGCAAAGAGGATGGACAAATCTCCATCTCCTACCTCAACAGCCTGATTCCGGAAGAAAAAACCGCCGAATTCATCGACGAGATCTACGACTTTTTAAGCCAACAAAACATCGAGGTAGTCAGCCACGACAAGACCGACGGCAAAAAAAAGGACGGCGACGATTTCACCGAGGACGACAGCGACTTCCTGATCTTTCAGGCCGATCCCGGGCCGGACGGCCCGGAGATCCAGGAGCCGGAGGAGACCACCACCACCTACCTGCGGGAGATGGGCCGCTTCGAGCTGTTGACCACCGAGGAGGAGGAAAAATACAGCAAGGCGATCCGCAGCGGCTTTGACGCCATCATCGAGGCCATCCGCACCGACGACTCGGGGGTGCCAGAGATCCAGCTCATGGCCAGCCGCATCCTCATGTGGGAGAAACGCGATCCGACCTTAAAGCCCAAGAAGCAGCATCTTAACTTCATGGTGCGCACGGTGGCCGCCACCACCGCCAAGTATCCGGAGATCGCCAGCCTCCACAACATGCACCAGAAGATCGCCAGCTACACCCGCAACATCGAGTGGGCCAAGGACGCCATGATCAAGGCCAACCTGCGGCTGGTGGTCAGCATCGCCAAGCGCTACATGCACCAGGGGCTGAGCCTGGCCGACCTCATCCAGGAGGGCAACCTCGGCCTGATGCGGGCGGTGTTCCGCTTCGACTACACCAAGGGCAACAAGTTCAGCACCTACGCCAGCTGGTGGATCCGCCAGGCCATCACCCGGGCCATCCTGGACAAGACCCGCACCATCCGGCTGCCGGTGCACTTCCTGGAACTCCGCAGCCAATTCTTCAAGGCCTTCTACTCCCTGCTCAAGGAGCTGGGCCGCGAGCCCACCCCGATTGAGATCTCGGAGAAGACCGGCCTGGCCATGGACAAGATCCTGGCCATCCTCGAGGCCTCCAGGGAGCCGATCTCGCTTGAGACCCCGGTGGGCGACGACGACAGCACCCTGGGGGATTTCCTGGAGAACAAGGAGTCGGCCTCGCCCTACGAGTCGGTGAAGAACAACGAGCTGGCCGACCGGGTGAAGAGCATCCTGATGACCCTGAGCCCCCGGGAGGAGAAGATCATCCGCCTACGCTTCGGGATCGGCGAGGAGGCGGAGTACACCCTGGAGGAGATCGGCAAGCGCTTCAACGTCTCCCGCGAACGTATCCGCCAGATCGAGAAGAAGGCCTTAAACCGCCTCCGCCACTCAACGAGGCGCGACAAGCTCAAACCCTACACCGACTCCCCCACCATCTACTGATCCCGATCCTGCCGCTTTCATTTATCCCCTCAGCCCTTGCCTTTGGCGTCGGCATCGTGGGGGCGAGATTGCTACCAGGGCCGGCCTCCGCCGGCCTGTGGCCGTTTATCGGATGCGCCATCGGCGCCTGGATCGCTAAAGACCGCTGGCCACGGCTTGCCCCCTATCTCGTCGGTCTGCTGTTTCTGACCAGCGGCTGGCTCGACGCCAGGCTGTCCCTTGCCCCGCCGCCCGCTCCCGACTCCATAGCCCAGCTGGCCCAGAAACACCGGGAGGTATCCCTGCTCGGGGTTCTGAACCGTAGCCCGGCGGTGGGCCCGGAGCGCAGCACCCTGCTGATGGACTGCCAGGCCCTGCTGGAGGGCCAGGACTGGCGCCCGGCCCAGGGACTGATTCAACTTACCCTCCCCGGCCCGCCCCCGCCAGGGATAGTCCCCGGCGACCTCTTTCTCGCCCGGGCCGCCATCGGCCCGGTGCCCAGCTACGGGGTGCCGGGGGCCTTCGATTACCGGGAATACCTGGCCTATCAGGGCATCCGGGCCAGCGGCTTTATCCGCTCCCCAGCCCTGATCGCCAAGGTCACCCAACTCCCGCCTCCCTCCCTGGCCCAACGACTGCGGTTCCTACCCGAAAGAATCCGCTACCGCCTAAGCCGTCTTCTGGCCCGCACCCTGCCCCAGCCAGAGGCCGGCGTCTATCAGGCCATCCTCCTGGGCGAGATGGCGGGCCTGCCGCCGACGGTGCTGGAGGACTTCAAGGCCAGCGGCAGCGTCCATATCCTGTCCATCTCCGGACTGCACATGGCCCTGGTCTCCCTGGTCTCCACCCTCGTCATCTCCTTCCTGCTTCGCCGCTCGACCTGGATGCTGCTTAATCTGCCCGCCCCCAAGGTCGCGGCCCTGCTCTCGCTGTTGCCCCTGACCCTCTACGCCCTGATCGCCGGCTTCAACCCGCCGGTGGTGCGCTCCCTGGTCATGGTGGCCATCTTCATCCTCGCCCTGCTGGTTGACCGGCAGTGGTCGATCATCAACAACCTGGCCCTGGCAGCCCTCATACTGCTGGCCGCAAATCCCCCGCTGCTGTTCACCGCCTCCTTCCAACTGACCTTCGGGGCGGTGCTGGCCATCGCCATCTTCGCCCCCGCCGGGTCGGAAATCATCGGCAGGCTCCCGGCCCCCAAGACCGACTGTTCCCTGCCCGTCCGCCTCGGGCACGGCCTCCGCAAGTGGGGGCTGGCCTCCATCCTGGCCTCGCTGGCCGCCACCCTGGGCACGGCGCCCATCCTGGCCTGGCAGTTCAACCGCATCCCCCTGGTCAGCCCGCTCTCCACCCTGCTCATCGAACCCTTCCTCTGCCTGTGGTCGCTCTTCCTGGGCCTGGCCGCCTGCCTGCTCACTGGACTGCCGGCCCTGGCCCACCAGATGTTCGTCTGGGGCGGTCTGGGGATCAAGGTCTCGGTAGGCCTCGCCCGGCTCTGCGCCCGGCTGCCGGCCAGCTCGATCTGGGTGCCCACCCCAGGGCTTGGCCTCACCGCCGCCTGGGTCGCCGGCCTGCTGCTCCTCGCCCACTGGCGGCGACTGTCCCGACGAGGCGTCGGCCTGGGCGCGGGCCTGATCGTCATCCTCTGCCTGATCGATCTCAGGCCCCTGCTGGCCAAGCCGGACAGGCCCCAGACCCGCCTTTCGGTGCTGGACGTGGGCCAGGGCAGCGCCATGATCGCCGAACTGCCGGACGGCGAGGTCTTCCTGATCGACGGCGGCCGCAAGCCCTCGCCCGCCTCCGCCGGTTTCGACGTGGGCGAAAACCTGATCGCCCCCTTCCTCTGGCGGCGGGGCCTCACCCGGCTCACGGCGGTGATCTGTAGCCACCCGGACGCCGATCACTTCAACGGCATCCCCTTCATCCTCCGTCACTTCCGACCCCAAACCCTGTGGATCAACGGCTCGGAGCACCGGGAAAACGGCTACCAGGAGCTGCTCGACCTGGCGGCACAGCTAAAGGTGCGGGTGCGGGTTCCCGTCCCCGGCCAAACGCTGGGCGAGGCCGACGGCGCCCGCCTCGTCTCCCTCACCGGCGGCCAGGCAGGCCAGACCACCTCCAGCCCGACGGCGGCCAGCGTCAACAACCAGAGCCTGGTGTTGAGCTTGAGCCAGGGCCGGATTCGGATACTCATGCCCAGCGACATCGAGCAACAGGAGGAAGAGGCGCTGCTCTCCGAGCCCAACCTAGCCAGCACGGTACTGGTGGCCCCTCATCACGGCAGCGACAGCTCCAGCTCGGAGGCGTTTGTCCGCGCCGTCGGCCCGCGGCTGGTGGCGATCTCGGCGGGCCAGAACCAGTCGGGCCACTTCCCGGCCCCGGCGGTGGAACGGCGGTACCAAGATCTGGGCTGCCGGGTGCTTGAAACCGCCGCCCACGGCAGCATCTTCCTGGCCACCGACGGGCAGCAAGTCAAGGTCAAAACCTATCGCTGACCGCCCCACCCCGGCGGCAGGACGGCGAAAACGAATATCACCCCCGGACAAGACCGCGTTATAGCGGCCCAGGCTGAAATATCAGGGGCAAAAAACAAGACAACCGGCTACACTTGATGAGCTCGCAAAAAGGTAGCCGATGGCTAAGCAAAAGGGCCGATATACAAGGCGCGGGGTGTGTTTGGCGAGTGAGGCCATACAGATGATGGTATGCCGAACGAGCCAAACCGCCACGCGCCGCAGTAGATCGGTCTTTTTGCGACGCCATCATGGTTGTCCCTTGTGCCGCCCGTTGCCCGTCT
>JAJYJA010000082.1 GCA_021789795.1 Deltaproteobacteria bacterium
CGCCACCTTCAGCCCCTGGCCTTGTAGTTCCTTGATCCGCGCCGCCTTGTCCGCCGGCAACACCTGGGCGATAACCTCGTCGATCCCCGCCTGACGGGCGATGGCCAGGGCCGCCGCCTCCTGGTCGCCGGTCAGCATGGCCACCCTGATCCCCATCGCCTGGAGACGTGCCACCGTCCGCGCCGCCTCGGCCTTGATGGTGTCCGATACCCCCAGCACCGCCTCCAGCCGTCCGTCCACCGCCAAAAACAGGGGACTGGCCCCGGTGGCGGCCAGTCTCGCCGCCGTCTCCTGGGCCGACTTCTCCTCGCTTACGCCCCGTTCCGTAAGCAGCCGTTGGTTGCCGATCAGCACCTCCCGTCCCCCGGCCCGCCCGGTCAAACCCCGGCCCGGCAGGGCGGCGAACTGCTCGACCTCGATCAACGCCAGGCCCCTGTCCTTGGCAACCCCGACCACCGCCTGGGCCAGGGGGTGCTCGGAGGCGTTCTCGACGCTGGCCGCAAGCACCATCAGCTCCTCTTCGGGCAGTGCCCCCGATTGTGGCTCAAAGGCCACCACCCGGGGCTGGCCGTGGGTGACGGTGCCGGTCTTGTCAAAGACCACCGCCGAGACCCGCTCGGCCATCTCCAGGGCCGCGCCGCTCTTGATCAACACCCCGAGCTGGGCCCCGCGGCCGGTGCCGACCATGATCGAGGTGGGGGTGGCGAGCCCCATGGCGCAGGGGCAGGCGATGACCAGCACCGCCACGAAGGTGCGCAGGCTCTCCGAGAACCCCGCCCCGCCTAGGAAATACCAGGCCAGGCCGCTGATGGCCGCGATCAGCATCACCACCGGCACGAAGTAGAGACTGATCCGGTCGGCCAGGCTGGCGATCGGCGCCTTGGAGCCCTGGGCCTCCCGCACCAGGCGGATGATCCGGGCCAGCACCGTGTCTTGGCCCACCTTTTCGGCCCGCATCTGGAGCACCCCGGTCTGGTTTAGGGTGGCGCCCACCACCTGGTCGCCCTCCCGCTTGCCCACCGGCAGGCTCTCGCCGGTGAGCATCGACTCGTCAACCGTGGATTGGCCCCTGACCACCACCCCGTCCACCGGGATCCGCTCGCCGGGACGGATCAGCAGCAGGTCGCCCGCCTCGATCTCCTCCACCAAGGTCGGCACCTGCTCCTCGCCCCGCAGCCGGGTGGCCTGCTCGGGAACCAGACGCAGCAGTTGCCAGATGGCGTCGGCGGTGTGTGACTTAGCCCTGGTTTCCAGATATTTACCTAGGGAAACCAGGGCAATCAGCACCCCGGCGGACTCGAAGTAGAGATCCATGACCCGGGCCATCACCTCGATACCCAGGGCAATCTCAATTAGGTTCCACAGGCTGTAGAGCAAAGCGGCCCCGGTGCCGACCGCGATCAGGGTGTCCATGTTGGGGCCGCCGCGCAGCAGGCTGGGTATGCCGTTGGTGTAAAAATGCCGCCCCGACCAGACGATGGGCAGCACCAGTAGGAGTTGCAACAGGCCGAAGTTTAGGGGATGCCGGTGGGGGGAGATGAACTCGGGCAGCGGCAGACCCAGCATCTCGCCCATGGCCACCGCCAGCAGACAGAAGGCCAGGATCAGGGCCGGGATCAGCCGCTGGCGCAGGGCGGCCAGCCGCGCCGCCATCTCCCGCTGGCGCTGCTTACCGCTATCCTCCTCCCTGGTCAGCACCCGGGAGCCGAATCCCAACTCTTGGATGGCCTCCCGGATCCGGCGCTGGCCCAAGCGTTGCGGGTCAAAGAGCACCAACCCGGTCTCGGCGGCCAGGTTGACCTCGACCTTGCTCACCCCCGCAAGTTGGCCAAGCACCCGCTCAATCCGCGAGGCGCAGGCGGCGCAGTGCATCCCGTCGATCCGCAGCTCAAGCCGCGCCTCCGGGCTGGGGATGGTAAGCGCAAAGCCCAGCCCCGCCACCCGCTCGGCCACCGTCGCCAAGGTGATGACTCGGGGGTTGAGCTCCAGGGTCAGGGTCTCCTCCGCCAGGTTGACCACGGCCCGCGCCAGGCCCGGCAGGCCGCCCAGCACCCGTTCAATCCGGCTGGCGCAGGCGGCGCAGTGCATCCCGGACACCTTGGCGGTCAGGTGCACGATCTCTTCTGGCATGGCAGATCTCCCTCTCACTTTTCGCGCCCTCGGGCCTAGGTTGGGCTAAATATCGTTGCCAAGCGGCGCCATCGTTAGTAATCAATGGCGTGACAACTTTCCGGCGCCGGAAAAGAACAACCTAACTACTTCAAGGAGAAAAAACAATGCCCACCGTAAAGATCTCCGGAATGCGCTGCGGACACTGCACCGCCTCGGTCAGCAAGGCCTTAACCGCCATCGACGGCATCACCCAGGTGGAGGTCGATCTGGAGCAGGGCGAGGCGCGGTACGCCGAAAGCAAGCCGGTGCCCGTGGAGACGATCCGGGCCGCGATCACCAAGATCGGCTTCGAGGTCGGCTGACCGAGGCCGTCCGGCCCATTCCGGCCCCTGCCGCGCCCAGACAAACGAGGGGAGAAGCGCAGTGCCACCCGTCAATGACCTGGGAAGGGCGATGATAAAAGGAGGTACGCAGGCATGAACTATCCGGTCTGGTTTGTCCCCACCTTGGGCGGCGGCCTGCTGATCGCCCTGGTGGCGATCGTGCATGTCTTTGTCTCCCACTTCGCCGTGGGGGGCGGTCTTTACCTGGTGCTGACCGAACGCAAGGCCCTGCGGGAGGAGAACCGGGCCCTGATGGCCTTTGTCAGGACTCACACCCGGTTCTTCATGCTCCTGACCATGGTCTTCGGGGGCCTGACCGGGGTGGCGATCTGGTTCGTGATCTCCCTGATCAATCCCGCGGCCACCTCGCTTTTGATCCATACCTTCGTCTTCGGCTGGGCCACGGAGTGGGTCTTTTTCCTGGTGGAGATCGTGGCCTTGTTCGTCTACTTCTACACCTTCGGCCGGATGGACGACCGCACCCACCAGGTCATCGGCTGGATCTACTTCGGCGCCGCCTGGATCAGCCTGTTTCTGATCACCGGCATCATCGATTTCATGCTCACCCCCGGCCAATGGATCAGCAATCACGACTTCTGGTCCGGTTTCTTCAACCCCACCTTCTGGCCTTCGGTATTCTTCCGCAGCTTCCTGAGCTTCATGCTGGCCGGCTGCTACGGCTTTCTCACCGCCACCTTCCTGGCGGAGGAGACGCTCCGGCAACGGATGATCCGCTATTCCGGCATCTGGGCCCTGGCGTCCCTCCTCCTCTCCCTGCCGGCTGGCTGGTGGTACCTCGCAACCCTGCCGACCCCGGCCGCTCGGCTGGTCCACGGCGCCTCCCCCACCATCGCCCGGGCCAGCACGGTGGGGGCCTTCTCCCTGGCGCTCCTGGCCGGCCTGCTGATCACCCTGATCCTGCTCCGCCCCCAGGCCCGTACCCGCGTCCTGATGGTGATGGTGATGATCGCCGCCATGGGGTATCTGGGGGCCTTTGAGTGGACCCGGGAGGCGGCCCGGCGCCCCTTTGTCATCAACGGGGTGATGTACTCAAACGGGCTGCTGGCCAGCGAGGCGCCACGGATCGATCAGGATGGTTTCCTGAAGAACGCCCGCTGGGTGCAGAACAGGGAGGTGACCGACGCCAACCGGCTGGAGGCGGGCCGGGAGCTGTTCCTGCACCAGTGCTTCGCCTGTCACACCATCGGCGGCTTCAATAACGACATCATCGCCCGCACCCGGAACATGAGCTTCAACGCCCTGCGCAACTACCTGGCCACCATCCACGGCAAACGGTACTTCATGCCCCCCTTCGTCGGCACCGATGCCGAATTGCAGGCCCTGGCCGCCTACATCGCCGGGGGGCTCAACCACAAACCGCTCATCGAGGCAAAAGGGGCCGGGGGTGACCAAGGCAAAGAGCTGTTTAACGACAACTGCACCGCCTGCCACGGCCTCGACCAGATCAAACCGGACCTGAAAGGGTGGCCACGGGCCAAGATCAGGGCGGCACTGGACAAGCTGTCGGCCTTAAATCCGGACATGCCGGACTACACCGGCACCGCCGCCGACAAGGATGCCATTGCCGACTACCTGGCGCAACAGACCGGAGGTGCACCATGAACCCCGCCACCTTGATCCCGGCCGCAGACACCCTGACCGCCCCCTGGGGCTGGTTCCAGTCTCTGCTGCTGCTGACCTTCCCGCTGCACCTGCTGGCCATGAACGCCCTGCTGGGTACCGTCCTTACCGCCCTGGCCGCCCACCTGCTGCCGGGGGCGCCCTACCGCCGCTTATCCCACGAGCTGGCCAAGGCCCTGCCGTTTCTGGTGGCCTTCACCGTCAACCTGGGGGTGGCGCCGCTTTTGTTTCTGAACGTCCTCTACGGCCACCTGTTCTACACCAGCACCATCCTGATGGGGCTGTTCTGGCTGGCGGTGATCCCGCTGGTGATCATCGCCTACTACCTGCTCTACCTCTACGACTTCAAGTTCCGGCAGTTGGGTAACGGCGCCCTGTGCATCCTGCTGCTGGTGCTGGCCATCCTGGTGACGGTCGGCTTCATCTTCAGCAACAACATGACCATGATGATCGCCCCGGCAGGCTGGGGACGCTGGTTCGCCACCCCCGGGGGCACCCTGCTGAACCTGTCCGATCCGACCCTGCTGCCCCGCTACCTCCATATGATGATCGGTGCCCTGGCGGTGGGAGGGCTCTGGGCGGCCCTCTACGCCAGCATCGCCCTGAAGGACGATCCCGAGACCGCCACGGCCGGGGTGCGGCTGGGGATGGGGATCTTCTCCTGGCTGTCGCTGCTGGAGCTCGTGGAGGGAGGCTGGTTCCTGGCAACGCTGCCACCCGAGGTGCAGCGGCTCTTTATGGGGGGCAACGCAACCGCCACGGCCCTTTTTGTCGCCGGCCTGCTGCTGGCCCTGGCCACCCTGGTGGCCGGCTTCAGACAGCGGGTCGGCCTAGCGGCGGGACTGACAGTGATGCTGCTCTACGTGATGGCCTTTATGCGGGATACGGTCCGTACCGGCTCGCTCGCCCCCTATTTCTCGCTGGACAAGGTGCCGGTCACCACGCAGTGGTCACCGCTGGTGCTGTTTTTGGTAACCTTGGGGCTGGGGCTGGCCGTTATCGCCTGGATGCTGGTCAAGGTGGCGCACTGCCCCAAGGAGGTGCGTGAATGAAGGTGATCGAATTTAACGGCTCCGCCCGTCAGGAGCTGGGGATTAGGGAAGCGTAGCACACGCAACCCATCGACCTGCTTATGTCGCAACTAATCGCCTGTCAGTCGCTCGCCAAATCCTTTGGCAGCCAACGGTTGTTCTCCGGCATCTCGCTTGCGGTCGCCGAAGGCGAACGTCTGGGGCTCATCGGGCCAAACGGGGCGGGCAAATCCACCCTGCTCAAGGTCATTGCCGGCCTTACGCAACCCGACGAGGGCCGGCTCTTTGTCCGCAAGCGGCTTAAACTCGTTTATCTGGCCCAGCAGGACGAATTCTCGACCGGCGAGGAGACGGTGTTGAAATGCCTGCTCGCGGCCCTAGACGGCCAGGAGTTGTCCGAGGCGGGCCGCTACGCCGAGGCCCGGCGGCTGGCCGGGGTCTGCGGTTTCTCCGACTCCGACCAGCCGGTCGCCGACCTCTCCGGGGGCTGGAAGAAACGGCTGGCCATTGGCCGGGCCTTGATTCAGAAACCCGATCTCCTCCTCTTGGATGAACCCACCAACCACCTGGACCTGGACGCCATCCTCTGGCTGGAGGCGCTGCTTGCCGCCGCCCCTTTCGCCTGGATGATGATCAGCCACGACCGCTACTTCCTGGAGGCAACCAGCAACCGCCTCATCGAGCTGAGCCCCCAGTATCCGGGCGGTTATCTGCGGGTTGAAGGCGGCTTGCGGGAGTTCTTGATCCGCAAGGAGGCCTTTCTGGCCAGCCAGGCCCGCCAGGAAGAGGTGCTGGCCAACAAGCTGCGCCGCGAGATCGAGTGGCTATCCCGCGGCCCCAAGGCCCGCACCACCAAGGCCCAGTTCCGCATCGACGACGCCGGACGGCTGCGGGGCGAGTTTCAGGAGGTGCAGTTCAGAAACGCCCAGGGCCGGACGATGGACATTGGTTTTTCGGGCACGGAACGTAAGACCAAGAAGCTGCTGACCGCCCGGGGCTTAAGTAAATCCTTTGCCGGCCGCCCGATCTTCAGTGGCCTCGATCTGGAACTCACCCCGGGGCTGCGGGTCGGGGTGCTGGGCAACAACGGCTCGGGCAAGAGCACCCTGATGCGCATCTTAGCTGGCGGCAGTCCCGCCGACCAGGGCTGCATCCGCCTGGCGGAGGGGATAAAAATCGTCTTTTTCGACCAGCGTCGCGAGGCGATCAACCAGGAGCAGACCCTGCGCCGGGCCCTGGCCCCGGAAGGAGACGCGGTGCTCTACCAGGGCCGCCCGGTGCACGTGGCGGGCTGGGCCCGGCGCTTCCTGTTCCGGTCCGATCAGCTAGACCAGCCGGTGTCCCGCCTGTCCGGCGGCGAGCAGGCGCGGATCCTGATCGCCAACCTGATGCGCCAGCCGGCCGACATCCTCCTCTTGGACGAGCCGACCAACGACCTCGACCTGCCCTCGCTGGAGGTACTGGAGGAGGGCCTGGCCGAATTTCCGGGTGCCATCGTCCTGGTCAGCCACGACCGTCTGCTCCTGGATCGGCTAACCGACTTCGTGCTCGGCCTGGATGGCCAGGGCGGGATCGGCCGTTACGCCGATTTCCGGCAATGGCTGGCGGCGACAGCCACCAAGCCCAAGGAACAGACGAGGGAAGGCAAGGCCAAGCCGGGGGCCAAACCCCCGAGGAGAAAGCCCCTCACCTTGGGCGAGGAACTGGAGTTGCAACAGATGGAGGAACGGATCGCCCAGGCGGAGGCGGCCCTGCTGGCCGGCCAGGAAAACCTGGGCCGGCCAGACCTCCAGGCCGATGCCAACCGGCTGGCGGCAGCCTGCCGGGACTTGCAGACTGCCCAGGAGGAGGTGGACCACCTCTACCGGCGCTGGGAGGAACTGGAGGCCAAGCGCGATTCCCCGAGCTAGGCGGCGGCGCCCGCCTCCCTTCTGGGGTTCCGGGCCGCGACGCCGGGATCGTTGAAGTAAAACATCCAGCACTCCCAGGGGATGGTGTCGAGACCGCACTCCTGGGGGCAAGGATAGGCCTCCGCCGCCATCGGGCAGAGGCCGTCCAAGAAGGTGCAGACATATTTCGCCGCCTTTTCCAGCGACCGGTAGTCGTTGTCCATGGCCGGTTCCTCCTTTCGCTTAAGGGATACCCGTTCGCCTCTCTCGCCCCGCGGTCATAGCTTAGCCCCCTCGTGTTAGCCTGGCATGACGATTTGATTAAAATCAGGTTATCAGGCAGCGGCCTTAAGCTCTCCGGCGGGGTTTAACGAAAAATTCATCCTCCCTTAATCCGTCTTTCACCTCCGCCGACTAACCTTCGGGTAAAGATTGCCCTTGCCTTACGACCTCGAAGCTATCCCCAGGGGAAAGAAAGATGCGCGCCGAACCCGCCTTAAGCCCATGCCAATGGGATGATTTCTTGTCTTCGCCCCCGGCCAACGGCCTGGCCGCCACCGTCTTGATCGTGGAGGATGACGAAGACCTGGCCTGCCTGCTCGAATACCGCCTGCGACGCGAACGCCTGAACACGATAGTGGCCAGGGATGGCGGAGCGGCCTGCCGGGAATTGTCCCGCAACCCCACCATCGAGTTGGTGCTGCTCGACCTGCTCCTGCCGGACAAGGACGGCTGGGCGGTATGCCAGTTCATCCGCCGGCATCCCGATCCCCGGCTCGCCTCGTTACCGGTGGTCATCCTCTCCGCCCTTGCCTCGGAGGACAACCGGGTGCGGGGCCTGGAGTGCGGGGCGGACGTATATATCACCAAGCCATACTCGGCGCGGGAGGTGGTGCTGGCCAGCCTGCGCCTCCTGGCTCGCCGACGGTCGCACTTAAACGCCTGCGCCGAGATCGAGACCCTCCGCAACCACGGGCACCGGGAGGAGGAGCTGCGACGGCTGCTGTTTCACGAGCTGCGTTCCAAGTGCGTGGTCATCGGCGGCCTGTGCCGGCGCCTACTCCGGACGGGGGCTGGCAGTCGCGGACTAGGGGAGGAAAAGGAGCTTGAATACCTGGAGGTGATCAACCAAGGCATCCACCAGCTTGCCAACCTGGCGGACGGGGCGCTCATCCTGGCCGAGCCCCAGGGCCGGGGCGGCTGGAGGCTTACGCCCGCCGAATTCCGGATCGATCAACTGGTGGCCGAAGTGGTGGCGGTGTGCGGCGCCAAGGCCGAACTGAAGGGCATCCGCCTGCTTGCTCCCCCGCTCGCGCCGCTGACGGTGAGTCTGCACCGGCTGGGGGTCACGGTCATCCTCTCCAATCTGCTCGAAAACGCGATCAAGTACAGCCCTCCCGGCACCGAGGTGACCCTGTTCGTCTCCACTGCCGGGCCTGGCCTACGGCTGGAAATCCTGGATCAGGGGCCGGGCATCCCCTTGGAGGAGCAGGGGCTGGTGTTTAAAGCCTACTACCGGGGCCAGGCGGCCCGGCTTGGCAACACGGAAACGGGCGGCGGCCTGGGCTTGTATTTGGTCAGGCGCTTCGCCGAGGATATGGGCGGCCAGGTCACGCTTACCAGTCCCCCCGCCGGCGGCTGCCGGTTTACGGTCGATATCCCCCTGCCCGGGCCCGATCACCGGCCGGCATCGTGACCGGCCGGGCCCTTATTGCGCCCGTCGGACAGACCCGCCGCCTGGCTGACGATCCGGGGATGGCCAGCCAGGGCCCTTTTTATCCTGCCCTCCTCCAGCAGACGTTCGCCAGCCCCCAGCTGGCCCCGCAGCAGGCAGCCCATCAACACGACGCCGGCGATCCACAACAAAAGGCCCCTTTAAAAGGGCTTACTGGAAGGTCTTTTGATGAACACTATTGACAGATGGCCACATAAGAAAAAAAATCCGCGCCAGAGCAAGGCCTGTCGTCTTGCCTTCCCCTCGCCCCACCGGTCTAAGCCCGCAGGTCTTATCGCCGCCACCCACCCCCTTGCCATCATCGCCCGTCCTCCCCGTTTGCCGTAAGACCAGCTCTTCCTCCCCACCCCGATGACCAAGCCGGGAGGGAAAAGCCACCGCTCGTTGAGGTAGGTAAGCAGCCGAAGATGAGGGGATGATGAACGGGCGATTAAAGTTTGATAAAATGGGCCAGCAGGGGTAGTCTGGCCGTGGCGGAAGCGTTTCTTTCCTTGCCCGCCGCCGGCGATTCTGCTAATGACAGCGGACGGCAGACCCGGCCCCATCCGGCTTATAAGGAAGGCAAGTCGCAGGTTAAACCAATTCAAGCGTTGCCGGGGAGTTTCCCCGTTTTTGCAAGTTATTAAGGATAGTGGGCATGAGCCAGGATTATAAAGAGATTATCGAACATTGCCGCACCTTTGGCATCATCAGCCATCCGGACGCCGGCAAGACCACCCTGACCGAGAAGCTCCTGCTCTACGGAGGCGCCATTCAACTGGCCGGGGCGGTGAAATCGAGGAAGGCCTCCCGCAAGGCCACCTCCGACTGGATGGCGGTGGAACAGGAGCGCGGCATCTCGGTCACCACCTCGGTGATGAGGTTCCAGTACCGGGATTGCGAGATCAACCTGCTCGACACCCCCGGCCACCAGGACTTCTCCGAGGACACCTACCGGGTGCTGACCGCGGTGGACAGCGCCCTGATGGTGATCGACAGCGCCAAGGGGGTCGAGGCCCAGACCGAGCGATTGATGGAGGTCTGCCGGATGCGCAACACCCCGATCATCACCTTCATCAACAAGCTCGACCGGGACGGACTCTCGCCGCTGGAGGTGATCGCCGACATCGAGGAAAAATTGCAAATCGAGTGCGCCCCCCTGTCCTGGCCGATCGGCATGGGTAAGAATTTCAAGGGGGTGTACAACATCTACCGCCAGGAACTGCGCCTCTTCACCCCCGGCCAGGAGACCGCCGACCAGGAGGGGCTCACCATCACCGACCTGAAGGACCCGCGCCTGAATCAACTCCTGGGGATTCAGGCCGAGGAGCTGCGCGCCGATCTCGAACTGCTCTCCGGCGCCGCCAGTCCCTTTG